>RKRO01000455.1 GCA_007571355.1 Candidatus Poribacteria bacterium
GCTTTGGACGATAGGGGTGCTTTCCGGTGTCAACACGCTGGTATGTGCTGCATTCACACCTGTTTGGGCAAACTTAACAACGCATCTCTATACGGAACGAGTAGGGGAACACACACAGCATGCCTCCGTATAATTGGCTATCGACTATCAGCAAAGATGCAAGCGTAACATAACTGCCTCACAGTGAGGGTTTTCTTTCCTTACGGCTGATGGCTGACTGCTGATAGCTATCTTGATTTCTTAGGATTAAATGAACAATTTAACGCGGGAGCGTTCTTCTGGCTGTAAGTAGTTATAAACCTTTTGTCGGATAAGTTCCGGTGTATAGCGACGGGAGAAATGTGTCAGCACAATATGTTCGCTCTCAATATTAGCTAACATCGCGGGTAGCATCTCGAGGTGTAAGTGCATCGTTTTTTTTGCACGTGTCCGATGCTCTGGTAGGATAAACGTGCATTCACAAATCAGCACTTTGCACTGCTTCAACAACGGATGCGCGTCAATGGGGATACTGCGTGTATCTCCGAGGTAAGCAATTAGCGGCAATTGAATTGCCGTTGTAACCTCAACACCGGACTGTTTCAGTGCCGCAATGTCTGGGCCGGACAGATGCTGAAACTCCGGTTTCAGTTTTTTACGCACTTCACAAATCAGATACGACACAGCGGGAACACTGTGGTTGCCGGGTAAAATGTGTGCGACTAAATTTTGCCGAAACGGGATCACTTCGCCCGCCCGAACGGGTGTGATTTGGTAAGCCCATCCTCTGCCAGTATCTAATGCAGCAATTCTATCGAGGATGTGCATCAGTTGCTTAGCCCCGCTCCACGGAACATAGATATTTCCTGGCGGTATGCCAGAAAGCCAGCGTTGACTGATATAAACAGGCAATCCGAAATAGTGATCCAAATGGAAATGCGAAATAAAAACATTGCCGACTCCGATGAAATTCATCGGACACCTGCCTAAGTCGAAAACAAGATCAAGTTCTTTCACCCGAATATATGTAGCGACGGCAGAGCTGGATTTTCCATCAAGTGTTAAATTATCACAGTGCAATAGTGCCATATTGAATAATTGTCAGTTATCAATTGTCAGAAGAATAAATATCTCACGTCTTATGAAAGGACAAAAAATGCGTATCGGAATTATTGGTGGCAGCGGTTTTTATCAGATGGAAGGTTTGACCGATATTGAAAGAACCGAGGTTGAAACCCCGTTCGGCAAACCGAGCGATGCTTTGATTCTGGGAAATCTTGATGGGCGGCCCATTGTTTTCCTGCCGCGGCACGGTATCGGTCACCGCTTGCTTCCGTCTGATATTAATGTTCGTGCCAATATATACGCTCTGAAATCGTTAGGTGTCGAATGGCTTATCTCTGTGAGTGCTGTCGGTAGCCTACGCCAAGATATTGAGCCTCGTCACTTCGTTGTGCCTGATCAACTCTACGATCACACTAAAGACCGGAAATCGACGTTTTTCGGAGAGGGTATCACTGCCCACGTCAGCCTTGCCCATCCGTTCTGTTCACAACTCAGTACCTTTTTATCTGCCGGTGCTACGGAAGGGGGGGCAGCGGTTCATAAGGGTGGCACCTACATCTGTATGGAAGGCCCGGCGTTTTCAACGCAGGCGGAATCCGAACTCTACCGACATTTCGGCTTTGATATTATCGGGATGACTGCAGCGCCGGAAGCCAAACTCGCCCGAGAGGCTGAGATCTGTTACGCAGTCCTTGCATGTTCTACCGATTACGATTGTTGGCACCCCGAACATGATAACGTGACAACCGAGATGATCCTTGCTAACGTGCGCGCGAATGTAGAAACCTCCAAAAAGGCAGTCCGAGCTACCGTCGCCAAGATCCCAGATGGGCAACGGACCTGCGCGTGTGCGACTGCGCTGCAATACGCAATCGCCACCCATCCAGATGAGATACCGACTGCCAAACGACACCAACTAAAGTTCTTGTTGGACAAGTACTTGGCGTAATGTCTCGAAGATTCTATCTGCCTCCGCTTCGGTTAGAATAAGCGGAGGGGCGATGTAGATAATGTTTTCCGGTTCCTCAACAGCATGACCGATCTTCCCGACAATAATTCCTTTTTCTCGGAGTTGCCCGATGATTCGGTTTGTCTTTGCTGTTGCGAGGTGTGTGCCATCGGCTTCAATGAACTCCACGGCGAGCATTAACCCTTTACCGCGTACATCGCCAACAACCGGTAGTGTGTGCAGTGTCTCTAACTTTGAGAGCAGATGCGTCCCGACTTTTTCCGCATTTTCCCAGAGGCGTTCTTCTTGGAGAATCTTCAGGTTCGCGACTCCAGCAGCGCAGGCGACCGGATGCCCGCCATACGTACAGACCTGAGCGAATTCCCTATTTTCATCAATATCTCCGAGGAACGTGTTGAAAACTTTTGTTGAAGCGACACAAGCACCGAGCGGCAAATACCCACTTGTTAGCCCTTTTGCTAATGTGATGAGATCAGGTTGTACGCCCCAATGCTCACAGGCAAACATTTTGCCAGTCCGTCCAAATCCCGTAATTACTTCATCAAGTATGAGGAGTAACCCGTAATCGTCACAGATTTGCCGTAATTTCGGGAGATATTCGTCGGGCGACACGATCACACCGCCACCGCCGATGATAGGCTCTGCGATAATCCCAATTACGGTTTCGGGGCCTTCCCCTTGAATGATCCGTTCAATGTCATCGGCGCACGCGACACTGCAGGTGGAAGCGTCTAAGCCGATTGGACATCGGTAGCAGTAGGGCGGATGCGCATGTGGGAAACCCGGAACGAGCGGTTCAAATGCCTTCCTTCTGCGTGCCTGCCCTGTCGCAGACATCGCACCGTACGTGAATCCGTGGTAGCCACGATAACGACTGATGATCTTGTAACGGTTCTGACCCGGATAGGTTTGTCTGCCGTACTGCCTCGTGATTTTGATGGCAGTTTCATTGGCTTCTGAACCGCTGTTACAAAAGTAGACGTGATTCAAATCACCTGGAAGGCAAGCGGCAAGCTGCTCCGCTAACATTGTTGCGGGAACGTTAATCTGCGAGTGTGGATAGTAAGGTAATTTCTGTATCTGTTCATAGACTGCATCTGCGATCTCTTGCCTGCCATAACCGACATTGACATTCCATAGCGCGGAATAAGCATCTAAGTACTCGTTTCCTTCAGCATCCACAAGCGTTGTTCCATGTGCCGATTCAAAAACGGCTAATGCTGTTTCCTCAAGGCGTTGATGTTGAAACAAAGGATGCCACACGTGTGCTTTATCGACTTGTCTATAATCTTTTTCCATATTTTTTCCTGTGAGAGTTATCAGTTACATAGCGGCAGGCGCGGAAATGCCTAAAAGCGTTAGTCCATTTTTCAACACTGTTTGCACACTCTGTATTAGGATAAGTCGTGCGTGTGTTTTTTCCATGTCTGCTGGATCCAGAACCCGATGTTGATTGTAGTAGGGATGGAAAATGCCTGACAGTTCATGTAGATAGTGTGGTACGCGGTGTGCCTCGCGTGTCTCTGCACTCAGTCGCACGATTGATGGAAATTCGGCTAACTTGCGGATGAGTTCATGTTCCATCAGTTCGGTCAGGTGTTTGAGCGAGACCTCTTCAACGGGTTTTGATGTGATTCCCTGTTCACTGCCCTGCTCAAAGATACTGCAGCATCGGGCATGCGCGTATTGAATATAGAAAACAGGGTTTTCGCTGGCGTGTGTGATTGCCAATTCTATGTTGAAATCGAGGTGGCTGCTGTTCGCGCGCATGAGAAAAAAGTAACGAGCGACATCCACCGCGAATTGCTCGCCGACAGTTTCTGCCAGTTCGTCAATAAGATTATCAAGGGTCAGAAAATGTCCACTCCGTTTTGACATGTCCTCCCGTTTACCCGCAGCATCTACGAGGTTCACCTGCTGAATGATAGAAATTTCGAGCCAGTCATCAGGCAAACCGAGGGCTTTCACAAAGTTTTTGAGGCGACTGATATGGCCTTGGTGATCCGGGCCCAATAGATCAATGACTGTTGTGAAACCTCTATCAAACTTATCACGATGATACGCAGCATCGGGCACAAAATAGGTATATTCACCATCCTGCCGGATGACGACGCAGTCTTTATCGTCGCCAAAATCTGTCATCCGAAACCATGTCGCGCCTTCGGCTTCATAGAGGTATCCCTGCTCTTGAAACAGTTGGATGATTTTCTCCGGCTTTCCGCTCTCACGAATCGCTTTTTCACTGGACCAGACATCAAAATTGACACCGAAACGTTCTAAAGATGCTTTTTGTTGTCCTAAGATGTGTGCAATCCCTTTGTCTCGGAAGCGTGCTATCCGTTCATCTGTTTTAAGTTCGAGATATTTATCACCGGCTGTCTCGACGAGCGTTTCTGCGAACTCCCGGATGTATTCACCCTGATACCCGCCTTCTGGAATTTCCAACGCCTCTTCACCAAGTGCTTGTCGGTAGCGGACATCTATGGATTCACCGAGCCGTTGAACCTGCCCCCCCGCATCGTTGACATAAAATTCACGGATTGCCTCATAGCCGATAGCATTTAGGAGATTAACAAGCGTGTCTCCAACGGCTGCGGCGCGTCCGCTAACAATATTAAGAGGTCCCGTCGGGTTGGCACTGACAAACTCTATTTGCACTCGCTTTCCAGCACCTTTGTCGCAGGTGCCGTAATCCTTCTGCGCCGCAGCAATCGTCTGGAGTGTCTCATAAAGCCAGTTATCGGAGAGCTGGATATTAATGAAACCCGGGCCAGCGATGTCAATTTGGTGGATAATAGCGTGAGTATCGGAATCTATGTGTTTAACGATTATCTCAGCGATACTCCGCGGTGCCATCCGTGCCTGTTTTGCAAGGCCTAATGCAACGGGGGTAGCGATATCGCCGTGTTCAGGCGTTTTGGTGGGTGAGAAGGGAATGGTAGGTACTTCGGATATAGCGAGCTCTCCTGCCGCAACAGCCGCGTGGATGGCCCCCTCTATAATATTACAGACTTCTGTTTTAATTGTATCCATATCAGCAAAATTGAGATGTGTATTGGTCCGTTTTTTTTGAGATTTACATTTGCAACAAACAAGTAGAATTATATCACAATCGCGCGCGTATGTCAAATCAGTGCTATTTAGGCGGTTACGGAATCCGTTGGATATAGATGTCCTCATCTAAACCGCGGGCATCACCCCAGACGACAATTGCAGCGTTAGTGCTTGTGGGAAGGGCTTGCGGTGTGATTTGTGCGTTCGGCGCGCTACAGACAGGGATACCGTTCATTTGCCATATCGGTTTGCCGTCGGCATCAAGGCGTTGCGCGTAGATTGCATCCTCGGTTGAATCTCCGAAGTCTTCTCGATAATCGAGCCAATAGACGATAGCACCCGCATCATCCGTTGGGACAAGTTGCGGGAGCCGTTGAACGCCGCCCTCGGTACAGACAGGGACACCGCTCTTTTCTGCGTCTGAATTTTCGTCGTGCCAGAGGGCTTCGCCGTTTACGTTGATGCGTTGGGCATAGATGTCGGCAAAGATGTCTCGTTCATCCCACCATGTGACGATGAAACCGCCGTGTCTGTCGGGGATACAGTCTGGTTGTTGTTGGTTGACACGGAGGTCACAGACAGGAATACCATCCTTTGCCCACAACGCATCGCCTTTCGCGGTGATGTGTTGTGCGTATAACTGGGCGCGTGTATAAAAGTTTGGATCGTTCCGGTAGTCCGACCAGACAAAGAATACACCTCCGTTTTCATCACTCACTGCGACCGGCGCGCCTTGGTTACCGATTGCCGTGCAGACCGGAATAGGAGTGTCTTCTGCCCCATCGCCTGAATGCCACATCGGTTTCCCGTCTGCTGAGAGCCGTTGCGCGAAAATGTTCCAATCCGGCGTGCTGATGTCCCACCAAGCAAAAATAGCACCGCCTTCGCCATCGGCAACGAGCACTGGATCATATTGATCGCCTTCACCCCGGTAGACCGGGACTCCGTTGGCTTCCCACAACGATTTTCCGCTTGCGTCAATCCTTTGCGCATAAATATCTTGGTTTTCGTTTCGCCAGTCCTCCCACACAACAATTACGCCGCCTTTACCGTCCGCAATAACGTGCAGATCGTCCTGTAACGTCGGATGTGTACAGACCGGGACCCCTTCAGGATTCCACAGTTTATTGCCGTTTGCATCAATGCGTTGGACATAACTATCCTGGTTCCCGTGCCGCGTGTCGCCCCATACGAGAATAGCACCGCCTACTGTATCGCTAACAATCAGGGGCCAACTCTGTGATGAAGGTAAATCACAAATTGGGATCCCGTTGGCGTTCCAGTGCATATCCGCTGTAGCACTGACGCGCTGTGCGAAAACGTCACGATTCGCATGCCGCGCGTCGCTCCAAGCGACAATCGCACCGCCTTCGCCATCAGTAATGAGGACGGGGAACCGTTGTTCATTCTCTGCTGTGCATAAGGGAAGGTTCTCTATTGCCGAAGATGACCATTCCGCATCCGCGGATGCGATTACAATAAACACAGAAAGGGGAATGAGAGCAAAGTATATTGAGGATTGCTGGAAAGCGTTACGGATTGAAATATTTTTGAAATGCCACACGGGTACGCCTCCTTTACCAACAGCGCAACATATACGCTAAGGTGCGTAATTACCCCCATAGGAACAGTCTGAGTTTTCAAGGATCAGGTAAGTTTATATGAGCAGCTCGTCTCCAATAGGGAAGAATTGGTCTGCGATTTGTTGCAAATCCATGGAGGTGTTATGTTCAAAAGCGACGACTTCGACCCGCTTATCTTGTTGTTTAATGAGTTCAGCGAGTGGACAGAAATCGCCATCACCACTTGCCAGAATGACGACATCGAGTGAACCGAGCATTGAAACGACATCCACAGCGATGCCGACATCCCAATCACCTTTTGCAGACCCGTCACCGCGTAAACGTAAATCTTTGCTCTTAATCGTATAACCGTTGTGTTCAAGAAGTGACAGAAAGGGGGCTTGGTCAATTTCTGGTATCTGGACGACGTAGGCGTAGGCCCCCATAAGGTAACGCGGACCGACGATCAGATCAAGCAGTTTGATGTAATCGACCCTTCTTCCGTACCGGTCCTTCGCAGCGTAGAACATGTTTTGGACATCCACGAAAACCCCGACACGAGGTTGCTCAGATGTCATGGGATACCCCGCTGTGCCTTCAGCGTTCTGCTGTGTATCTAAATAGGTAAGCGTTTGGCGAATTTGCGCCAATGCCCCGCGCGCCGTCTCATGACAACCTTCTAAGGCATCGAAGTATTTATCTAAATCGGTCTGAAATTCTTCGATTTCTTGATGTCCCTTGTAGATTGCCTCCTCAACTAATTTGAGGTCCGCAGCGAATCCCTCTTTTGCCGCCCGGGTCTGGTCATATCCCTTCAACTGTGCCGTTAGTCGCTCTTTTTCCGCAAGGAGATAATCCCGTTCTTCAATAAGTTGCCCTAACGCCGTACGGGTTTCAGCATGTTGTGTAACCTGTTCATGGAGCCTATGGTTTTCTTGTTCAAGTTCCTTCAAACGTTTCTCATTGCCGTGATAGGTTTCAGCTCTATTTTTTAGATCTTTGTTTTCCTCTAAGAGAAAAGAACGTTGTTGGTCTAATCGGCTATGTCGCTTTTCAAGTGAGACATAGTTCGCTCTTGAGGCGGCTAACTGCTGTTCGAGTTGCACAATTTCTTGACCGAGATGTTCCAACTGTGGGTTTTCTGCGTCTAAATCGACGGAATCTTGATCCCTAATTTTCTCCGATTGCTCACGATTTGTGAGGTCTTTGTATCCGTTTGTGGAGGCAATTTTTGTAGATTCGTATGTAGTATTGAGCAGTTTGTAACCGTGTTCGGCGACTGCGGTACGTTGGTCGGTAAGGAGTGCCCATACAATTTCGGCAAAGTCGCCTGATTCTATGAGGATATCAGACGTTTTAAAGAACGTTTCTATTTCCGAGACCTCCATATAACCGACGCGCGAGATTGCTGCTTGAGCTTTCTCACTCAGGAAGCGACTGGTCAGTTCTTTAGCAGACGGTTCTCCATTGCTTGTTTCTGGTTTTGGTGTATGAACCTTGCTGATGTCATCTGTCGGTGTCATACTACTATCCACTGCCAAAAATGCGTCGGTTAGATTTGCTAATAGTTCCCGCCGTGGTAAGGCATAAAGTCTGTCTATGTCGGGGACGATACCGGTAGAAGCACTCAGTTGGAAAATCTCCCTTTCGTCTAACAGTAGGTCGAGAAACCAGGTGAGTTGATCACGATGTATTTGCGATTTTAAACTTGGATGTGACATTACTGTGCTCCGAGGAATATGATTAAATTTTGATAATTTTCTCCTGTCCGATCTGCACACTGCGTGTTGCGTTGCGCGTATCAACGATTGATTGGGCGTTTTTGACAAGCCAACTATAGTCTACAACCCCGTGATCGGTCAGAATTACAACACAATCGGCATTTTGTACCAAATTGGCTGTCAGGGGTTCTGAGTGGTAGGTTGTTCCGCTGTCGAGAGACAAATTTTCTACGTACGGGTCATGATATATAAATTCTGCTTTTTTGTCAAGAATTAAACGTATAACTTCAAGTGCAGGTGATTCTCGAGTATCGCCGACATCTTTTTTGTAAGCGACCCCTAAGATTAATAGTTTCGATCCGTTAAGAGCCTTGCGCTGGAGATTCAAAGCATGGCTGATTTTCTCAACGACATATCTGGGCATTTCTTTATTAATTTCGCTGGCAAGTTCAATAAATCTGGCATGATATTGATATTTCTGTGCCTTCCATGAGAGGTAGTGCGGATCAATGGGGATACAGTGGCCACCCGTGCCAGGCCCCGGATAAAAGGGCATAAATCCGAACGGTTTCGTCGCAGCAGCATCAATAATTTCCCACACATCTAAATCCATCCGATCACAAATCAACGCAACTTCGTTGATAAGCCCAATATTGACGCTTCGAAACGTATTTTCCAGAAGTTTCACCATCTCCGCGGTTCGAGGCGAGGATACCGTCCGTATTTTGTTGATGAACTGCAAGTAAAAGGTTTTGGCAACCTTGGTACAGTTCCGTGTGACACCGCCGATAATCTTCGGTGTGTTTGCCACGTAGTAGGTGCTATTTCCGGGTTCAATACGTTCCGGTGAATACGCGAGATAGAAATCTCGCCCAACCTCTAAACTTTGAATAGGCGCGCTTTGATTAAAATGGGAGTTGAGTATAGGCAACACGAATTCTTCGGTTGTGCCAGGGTAGGTCGTACTTTCGAGAACTATCAACTGTTTGGCGTGAAGGCGTTGGGCAATCTGCTCCGCCGCATCGACAATATACTGCATATCGGGGGTGCGGTCCTCGCGCAACGGGGTCGGAACACAGATGTTGACTGTGTCCAAGTCTTCAAGCACATCAAAGGCTGTCGTTACCTGAATTTGCCCGGACGTAATCAGAGGCGCGATCACTGTATTAGGGACATCTGGAACGTCAGAAATACCCTGTTTCAATCGCTTTATTTTTTTCCAACAGATATCAATGCCTATAGTTCGGAATCCCGCACTTGCCAGGGCAACCATAAGCGGCAGTCCAACATAACCGAGTCCAATGACTCCGGCGCGAGCAGTGCGATTTTCTATCTTTTCAAGTATCATTTTTTAGTAGCCAACGCGACCATGTATAGAGGTTCGTGAAAATTTTTTCGGGGCAGTATTTAGCGGCGCGCGCGAGTCCTTCATCTGCCGTACGCCGATTGCGGTTTCTAATATCATCCGTATCTGATCGTTGAGAAGATGTAGCCTTGATGTAATGTTGGTAACTTTTCGTGCCATGTCCAGTGAGTACAAGGAATGTTGTGGTTCCGGCACGCTGTCCTGCCTCAATATCTGTTGTTGAATCGCCAACCAAATAGGCATTTCGCAGTTCAATATTGTATTCGTGTGCAGCACACCTTAACATGCCCGGTTTCGGCTTTCGACATTCACACCCAGCCTCTGGATGGTGTGGGCAGTAATAGACGGCATCAATTCTGCCACCGGCTTCTGTAATTTCGGCAACCATTCGGGAGTGGATGTCCTTCAAATTATCTTCCGAGAAAAGTCCTTTTCCAATGCCCGCTTGATTGGTTACCACAATAATACGATAACCGCTTTCCGTCAAATCTCGGATTGCATTCAGCGCGTTTGGAATAAAATAGAATTCTTCCCACATTTGGACATAGCCCCAGCCCGGTGGATTTCGGTTAATAACGCCATCTCGATCCAGGAAGATAGTTTTCATATTTTTGTTTTTTACAAGCCGGAAGAGATAGGAGTTCCGGTTTCAATCGCGTTCAGCAGTTCTTTCGGTGTGACAATCGCGCACCCTAATTTGCCGACGACGATCCCACCTGCAAGACTTGACAGGACGGCTGCACTGTAAAAATCAGCCTTCGCTGCGAGCGCAAGCGTGAAAACGGCGACAACGGTATCCCCCGCACCTGTCACATCCGTCACGATGTCGCCCGATGGCGGCAGGTGTTCAACATGTAGGCTGCCATCCATTTTACGGTGAAACAGAGACATCCCATCTGCATCGCGTGTAATTAACAACGTCTTGAGGGACAGGCGATTTAAAATTTTCTCACCAACAGTGTGCAGCTGCGAAATATCGGTAATATCTTCACGCACCGCTGCGCACGCTTCCTTGTAATTTGGGGTTATCGCCGTAACATTTTTATAGTACCAGAAGTTATTTTGCTTGGGATCAACGATGACCGGTATATCGTAAGATTGGGCATGTTTCATCACCTCTGAAATAAGATGTGCGTTGATTACCCCTTTATCGTAATCGGCGAAGATGATGGCATCGCTATCCGGTAACTCGGAAACGATAATATCGAGTAAATGTCTCCGGATCACTGTAGAGATTTCCTGTTTAGATTCTCTATCAATCCGAAGTAGATGATGTCCTGCATCTTGCTCACGCCCGGTAAAATTCGCAGTCGCAGCCCGCGCGATTACACGTGTTTTTATGCTGGTCGGTCTCTCGGAATCCACGCAGATACCAATCGTGTTTAGCCTCATTTCGGTGAGCATCTGGACTAATTTTTCGCCGGTGCTGTCCTTTCCGATAACACCGACCAAGGTTGCATTGCCACCTAAACTTGTGACATTTTGTGCGACATTCGCTGCGCCGCCACATCCAGTCTTTTCTGTTTCGATGTCAAACACAGGTACAGGTGCTTCGGGCGAAATTCGGTTTACATCCCCCCAGATATATGCGTCCACGATGACATCACCGATAACGAGGACCCGTTTGCCTTGGAGTTGTGCAAAAGTAGTTTTCAAGTTCACGACACTATATTAGCACAAATCCACAGGTTAAAGCAACAATCATTATTTTTGAAGGGAGCCAAAGCAATTTACAACGAACGTAATGTAACGTCAGTTCGACTTAAGTACATATACCACACACTCGAATCGCTATAGGAAGCTTAAATTGAACGGGAATTGCTGATTACTGTACAGAACAGACAGCCTTCACGCATTCATGCCCCTGAAATTGTCAATACGCATTGGAAATCCTCGAATTCATTTGAAGGTACTTGACTTGCGTTTTTGCCAATTATCTGCTAAAATATTTTTGCAATATAAAAAAGAGTGAAGGGCTTGCACCTGAGAATCAACAAACAAACAAAATCTCCTCAAAAAAGGTTAATAGTGGTATTTCATGAACATATTTTCCCGATACCGACGGTTTTTTGGAAGTAGCAACTGTTTCGCAAGACGTTCCATTAACAGTTCTCTTATATTCTCGTTCATTTTGGGACACCTTAGTCTCTCCGTTCTCGTTTTTGCAGAAGATCCCGCTACTGAGGCACCGGCGGCTGAGACAGAGATCGCGCCAAGTGCCGCAGCCCCCCCTGATCTATCTACGTATAAATTGGAAGTTGGTGATAGTTTTGTTGTCACTGTAGATGGGTACCCAGAATATAGCAAAGAACGACTCCCAGTCCCTGTTCAACAAGATGGCTATATCTCCTATCCGCTTATTGGACTTATCAAAGTAGCGGGTCTCACAGTCTCCGAGCTTGAAGCACAAATGCAGTCCGCTTTTTCAAAACATCTTCCGACAGCACGCGTATTTGTAACACTCATGCGACCGAAACGCACGATTCTTGTCTTCGGGGCGGTTGAACCGAGGGCACGCGGAAACTTGCATCTCTTTGAGATTGGACAAGTTTATCTACTTCAAGCCCTTGCCTCCGCCGGGATCAACTATGAACTCGCGGATCTCACAGATATTTCTATCTGGCGCGATGGGAAACTGTTCCAAAGGGTTGATTATCTTAATCTCATCAACGCGGGCGGTCCCGATATTCCCCTGAAAGATCATGATACGATATTCGTTCCTTCCGTTTTTCAACAGCGTCCCGTGCGTGTCATAGGCGCGGTCGTTGCTCCTGGGGCTTACCCGATAACCGAACCGCAGGTGCCAGCGACGCAAGCCCTGAGACTTGCTGGCGGGTCCAGAGCTGATTTTGCGGATCTCCACAAATCCGAAATCATCACGAGTGAAAAACGTGTTTTGGTCGATCTCACTACGGAAGATGCTGACGCAGTGCTCGGTCCCGGCGATACACTGTACGTGCCGTTGGCTGAAGCAAAAATAAGCGTTACCGGGGCAGTAGAGAAACCCGGGCAATATGTCATTACGGAGCCTGTCCTTCTCGGACAAGCGATTGCGATAGCGGGGGGGTTTAACGAGGAACGTGCAAACCCCAAAAAATGCCTGCTGACCCGCGCTGATGGAACAGAAGAAGAGTTGAATTTTGATCAGGTACATTCGGATGTTTACTTGAACCCAAGCGATCAACTCCGCGTCCGGGAAAGGACACGTTTAGACTGGCGTGTCATCACCTTCGCTACATCATTTGTGAATCTACTTGTCACTGTTCTAATCAGATACCGTTAATTACCTGCTGGACCGACGCGTAGAAGACCTACTTACCGAGGGATAAAAAAATACAACGAGGATACAGATGACTGAAACAGCCGATCGGCACTATGATGAAGTTAGAGAAATCCGATTATCAGATTATTTTTGGATGCTCTTCCGGAATAAATGGAGTGTCCTACTCATCTTTTTTCTTTCCGTTTTCGTAGCGTTTCTCATCACCGACCTTACACCGCCAGTTTATCAATCTGAGACCACCATTCGTGTCTTGGACGGTCAATCCGCCGCCCCTTCTCTACTCTCGCAGCTACCGGTATCCGGATTATTTGGGGGCACATCCGTGAGTGCTTTCGCCGCGCAACTCCAGTCACGGGACCTTGTGATTACACCGGCAGTCCGTCAACTCAGAGACGATGGACTTCTTGATCCCTTGCCTGTTCATCGTGGACGGTTTGTCGGTTGGCTCGCCGGTGTATTCGGTATTAAACTTGATCCAAACGCAACCGAACAGGGAGAACTGACACTGACCGAGTGGGAAGATGCTTTCGTCAAAACGCTTATTGATGAGCAGTTAAAGGTTGAAGAGTCACCAGACGGAAAAGTGATTACGGTAACCGTACAACAACGGAATTCGGAACGCGCCCAGAATCTCGCTAACAGGATCGCCACAGTCTTTCAAGCGGCTGTCGAAGCAGAAACTGTTGAGAGAATGGAGTGGTGGCGAAAGCCACTCCCACAAGAGATGCTAAATCAGACACAGGAGAGTCTCACAAATGCCGACAAAGCACTCTTCACATTTCAGGAAAAACACCCAAAACTGACCCTAAACGCGGAAGGCGGAACCCAAGCACAGATTATTCTGCAACTCCAAGCCCAAGAAAATGAAGTAATAAACTTGTTGGTAGGAACTGAATTGAGACTCGCGACCTATCGTGAGAAACTGGAAGGACTATCAGAGGAGATTGTATCAGAAACGATCGCACGGAACCCCTCTTATGCCAAGCTGCAAGATAATTTAAATCAGTTTGAAATTGACAAGGCAGAACTGCTTGGTAAATACGATGAAACGCATCCTGAAGTAGTTGCTAAAAATAAGCAAATAGTGGAAACGAAAGCACGTCTCGCTAACGAGGAAAAAGAAATAAAAAGTACAACATCTTCATATAACCCGCTTCATCAAGTATTTACAGAAAAGGTAAATGAGACGGAGGCAGCCGTTATTAGTCTTAAAGAACAAAAAAAAGAAATTACGGACAAGATTAATGCACATTTTGCGGAACTCCGTGACTGGTCTCCTGACCAATTAGAGTTCTATCGCCTCAAGCGCGACGTTGAGATTTACAACGCCCAGGTCATCGCATTAGAAACCAAAATGCGAGAGGCAGAGGTTTTCGCACAAGCGCGTTCGGAAAGTATCAAAGTGTTAGATAAGGCTCGTGCACCTGAAGAACCGTTGAAGCCGCGTCTAAAATTGAATCTCGCTTTGGGGGCGTTTGCCGGAATGCTGCTCGGTATGACGTTCGCTGTCGCCAAGAATTATTTCAAAGACACCTATCTCCGTTTAGAGGAGGCGGTTCGACAATTAGATGAACTCCCCGAATCGCCGAGTTTTCTCGGTGTGCTTCCATCTATTAAAAAGCGCAGCACCTATCGCCTTCCGCTAATGGTTCACGATGCTCCGAATTCAAGGACTGCCGAGGCGTTTCGTGTACTACAAGCCAAACTGCCGTTCCTGAACCCCGGTGCATCTGTGAAGACAATTCTTGTAACAAGTGCAACGCGCGGCGAAGGCAAAAGCACTATTTCTTCAAACCTTGCTGTTGCGCTCGTGCAGAGAGGCAATAAGGTTTTGCTTATAGATGCGGATATGCGTAGACCTTCACAACACAACACTTTTCCGAGTGAACAACTTCTTCAAGAAGACAGCGCAGCAGATACAGGCACATCTGAACTCCCCGTTGCACGTATTGATACACGCAAGCCCGGGTTGAGTGAAGCACTTATCCATCTCAACGCCGAGAACGCCGCCGACGTGCTTCACGCAACAATTAAACAGACCGATATTCCTGATCTGCACTTACTACCGAGCGGTACGGTCCCGCCGAATCCGATCGAACTTCTCAATTCGAAAATGATGAATCAGTTGCTGGAACTGGCAAAATCCGAGTATGATGTTATCGTTATCGACTCGCCACCTGTACGCGCAGTCGCCGATCCAATGATTTTAGCGAACATCGTCGATGCCATCGTCTATGTCTTTGACATCACGAAAACCCGTCGATTTGACATCCTTACAGGTATACGACACTTGACAGCGGCTTTCCCGACTAAAAAGGTCGGCGTGGTCTGCAACATGATCAATCCGAAGCATGCGAAGTCTTACGGCTACTACAGCCGCCACGGCACCTACTACGGACTCACAGACGAAGATAGTAAAACAGAATAATATATAGAACTTACGTATTTCCTCTTAAAGTCCTCTGATAAGGGGAGGTTAGGAGGTTTAAAACCTATGATTTCATTTCCCTAAACTCGCCGGTGGGCGCGATGTCCCGACGAACCCCATGAGCACGATCATTGTTAAAATATAGGGGAGGCTGTTTAGCAATTGTACCGGAATGTTCCATCTGTTTGCGAGTTCCAGAGCCGTTGCGAAGCCGAAGAGGAAGCACGCTGAAACCCCACTTAACGGTCGCCAATTCCCAAAGATAACGGCAGCAAGTGCCAAATAACCGCGGCCCGCTGTCATTCCTTTCGTAAAATAGTGGACTTCGGATGCCAGAAAACATCCGCCTGCTCCTGCTAAGAGTCCGCTTAACAGGATGCCGAGATATTGCCATTTTGTTCGGCTCAAGCTCAGTGCCGCAAGGGCTTCCGTTGATTCACCTGCTGCACGCAAACGCAACCCCCACGGCGTTTTAAAGAGAAGTACGTGGCTCGCCACCATCACTACCGGTAGAAGATACACCATGAAACTGTAGGAACCGATAAACGGCAGTTGCCAGTGGGGCAGACCGTCTACCTGTTTGGATGTCGGTAAAAGGGACTCTGTAATCCCCAACGCCAAGATGTTGAGACCGATCCCGGTGACAACCTGCTCGGCGTGGAACGTGACCGTCGCAACGGCATGTAACAGTGCCAATCCAACAGCAAAACCGAGGCCGACAAGCAATCCAAACTCTGTTGAACTGGTAGCCTGTGTGCCGACGACGTAACCGAAGGCACCGATCAACATCATCCCTTCTAAGGCGAGGTTAATGACACCGGCGCGTTCCGAATAAATCCCGCCGAGTGCAGCGAACCCTAACGGGGTCGCCATTCGCAAAGTAGTTGGAATCAAATCAAGTATCATTCTTTTTCCGTGAGATGCCTTCTATACACACTAACCAGATAATCAGCATGCCTTGACCTGCAAGAAATAGACCTCGCGGGATCCCTAACAAGATATCAATGTCCAAAGCGACTTTGTTCAGTAATCCGAACAACACTGCCGCGGCTAAGATAGCGAAAGGGTTGTTTCTGCCCAAGAGCGCGACTGCAATGCCGGTGAACCCCCAACCCGATGAAAAACTGTCGAGATACCGATAGCGGTATCCCATGACTTCGGCGACCCCGGCTAAACCTGCAAGTGCACCGCTCAACACCATCACCCACACGGTTACAGCACGCGGGTTGATCCCGCCATAAGACGCAACGTCTCGCGCATTGCCGACCAGACGGAGTTCGTAGCCCCAACCGGTGTATTGTAAAAAGATATAACAGAACACAACGCATCCGCAGGCCATCAGGAAACTTGCATTTAAGGGGTTGCTATCCGGTAGGAGCGGAACAAAAGATGCTAACCGTGGGATTCGCGCCGTTTCATGGATCTGTCGGGTTTGCGGAATCATCTGACTGGGTTCTTGGTAGATTGATGTAACAAGGTAGTTCATCAACGCGAAAGCGATGAAGTTCATCATAATTGTGTTGATAACTTCGTGCGCTCCGTATCTCGCTTTTAAATAACCGGGGACAGCCCCCCATACAGCACCGGCAATCATCGCTGCTGCTATACAGAGTGGAACGAGTAGGAAAGCAGGAAGGTCTAAGTGCATACCTGTCCATGCCGTAGCAAACGCTGCGACGTAGAGTTGTCCTTCACAACCGATGTTGAACAGACCGCTTTTATAACCGATGGCGACGGCGAGTCCGGTAAAGATTAAAGGGGTCGCGTTGAACAGCACATAACCGAACTCGTCAAAACTTGAGAACCCGCTCGAAAAAATGATGCCATAGAATTCTAACGCATTTTGTCCTCGGATGTGGACGACAACCCCGCATAAAAGAAAGAATCCAAAAATCGCAAGGAGCGACGGCATAAAATTGAGAAGCAGCTGCCTGGATTGAGATATTCTGCCTTGCAACAGCGAGATAAACGGTTTTCGGATATCCAAGAGTTCTCAGTTTCCCTGCTAAATTTGACAAAAATTATCAGAACGTGTTATCATACATTAAATCGTATTGATCCGCAATGTGCCTGTCAGTATAACATAGATGTAGATTAAAACAAACCGTAAATCCTTGAACGGGGGCGAGGAGCACGTCATGGAGAAAAAAATAACACAATCATCTCGTCATCAGATTGGACAGACAGATCTTCCCGCTATTCTGGGTGGAACCCCGGTTTTTAAGAAATCTCCTGACGCTCCATATCCGAAGTTAGATGAGTGGAAACAGATTACAACGGAGGAGGCACAGGTTGTTTATGAGATGACGCTTCAGAACGAACTCTCAGGTGCCTCGCCAACGGTTCAAGAATTTGAGCGGGCGTGGTGTAAACGCCACCAAACCCGATTTGCCATGAGCCTTACCAACGGCACAGCAGCCTTACATAGCGCGATGTTTGGACTCGGTGTCGGTCCGGGAGATGAGGTTATCTGTCCGACTTACACGTGGATGGGTTCAATTACACCCGCGCTGACACTCATGGCGACACCCGTTTTCTGTGAGATAGATCCAAAGACGCTGCTGATTGATGTGGAAGATGTGCGCAGACGGATTACAGCACGAACTAAGGCAATTGTGGCAGTGCATCTGTGGGGAAATGTCTGTGATATGGATGCACTCATGGCACTCAGCGAAGAGACCGGTATACCTATCATAGAGGACTGCTCACACGCACACGGCGCATCTTACAAAGGCGTGCCGTGTGGCAGCATCGGACAGGCGGGGGCATGGAGCCTGCAAGGCA
The DNA here is from genome assembly GCA_007571355.1 of Candidatus Poribacteria bacterium. Lineage (GTDB taxonomy): Bacteria > Poribacteria > WGA-4E > WGA-4E > WGA-3G > WGA-3G. The sequence continues at coordinate 18,213 of RKRO01000455.1, forward strand.
ACAAGCCGGTGAGTGGGGGTGAAGGTGGTATGCTTGCCACGAACGACGTGGCGGTTTTTGAGCGCGCCTATTTGCTAGGTCAAGTCAATCGTTCCCCTAACATTGTAGGAGAAGCAGCGGCGGCACTGCAATACGCATATCTTCCGCCGATGGGTTTAGGCGTTAAATTTCGAGCACACCCGCTCGCTATCGGTATAGCTTCGGTGCAGCTGAAGAAACTTGATGAACTCAACACGAAACGCCGTGCTTATATCAAAGCGGTCACCGATGGCTTACATGAGATTCCGGGTGTTTCTCCCATTGAAACCTCTGAAGGTAGTGAACCGGCGGGATTCTACGGTTTTCCGATCCGCTACCATCAAGCAGAGATGCATGGCGTGCCTGCGCCGGTGTTCGCGGAAGCACTTCGAAAAGAGGGCGTTTTGGCAAATAACAACCCGTATCCGCTCCTCGTTGGCGATGGCATGCCGCTTTTCTCAGGGAACCTACCGACGAATAGCAATCCATATCCGCTGTTGCATACGCTGCCGCTTTTCACGCAAGGACTCGATATCTATATGAACGGGCGAGGTTCTCTCTGCACTGCAGATGTCGGAGGGACGTTTAAAGGCTATGCTGCTGGCGATTTGCCTATAACTGAAAAAGTGTGTTCGCAGCTCATATTTTTGCCACTGCTAACGAGGCCGATACCGGGTGCAGTATCGGGAATTCTGACTGCTATCCGTAAAATCTCCGAATATAGTCATTTGCTCGTCGGTCAGGCAGGCTAAGATGTCAACAGAATTTTCAGCCCGAACTCGATCCAACAATATCCAGACTTTCAAAACTGAACCGTTGGATGTTTTGATCATCGGTGGTGGTATTGTCGGTGCGGGTTTAATTCGTGATCTTGCACTCAACGGGGGCATCAGAGTCGGGTTAATTGAGCAAGGCGATTTTGCAAATGGAACGAGCAGTGCAACCTCTCAGTTGGTTCACGGCGGATTTCGTTACCTCCTTAAACGCGACATTGACCTCGTTAAAAAGGCACGTAGAGAACGGGAGATCCTCCGTTGCATCGCACCGAGTCTCGTCAAATCGATTCCGATAGCCCTGCTCTGCTACAAAGGTGATCCGTACCCGTTGGCTGGTATGCAGCTTGCTGCGCACTATTATAACCATCTCTCCAAAGCAGACGTAACAGAGAAATCGACAACGATTCGTGATCTGGAAAATATACGAGACGCAATCGGGCCGATTGCTACCGATACACTCAAGGGATGCGTCGTTTTATGGGATAGCAAGGTTGACGATGCAAGATTAACACTCGCGACGCTTAAGGACGCGCACCGACACGGTGCAATTCTTACGAATTACGTCCGTTTTCTCGATTTCATGGAACTATCGGATACTGTGAATAGTGCAAACCGAGTGCATGGAATCATCGCTGAAGATGTTCTTTCTGGGAAACGTTTCGGTATAACAGCGCGGAAAATTGTCTCCGCAACAGGGCCTTGGAGCGACGAAGTCTGGCATAAAGACCCAAGTTATGACGGGGCACCGCGCCTGCTGAGGAAAAATGCAAAGGGTATTCATCTCATCTTGCCGCGATGCGGGAAACAAGACGACTCGGAAGCGCACGGACTGGTGACCTTCACACAGACTGAAAAACAACAGAAACGCAATCCGCGTGTTATCTTTATTTTACCGAGCGCATACAATACCTCTATCGTCGGGACCACCGAGACGACTTCAAAGGAGGGACTCACATCTGTCCGTCCCTCAGCAGACGAGGCAGCGTATCTGCTCGCGGAAACACAACGGATTTTTCCTGAAAAGACGCTCAACAGGGACGCTATCCTCGCCGCGTATGCCGGCACCCGCCCGCTCATCGAAGCGAACCTACACCCGCGCGGATTCGTAAGGCGCGGCTTTGTCTCACGGGAGCACCTCATCACAGAGAGCCCGAGTGGTGTCATCTACCTCTATGGTGGAAAACTTACGACACACCGACAGATGGCAGAGGAGACAGCAGACCATATCGCCGCGTTTTTAAACGTGCCACGGCACTGCAAAACGGATACCAGTCCGTTGTTTGACGTGTCAGTAGAGGAACTGAACGGAAATACAAACTGCCACTCCCTCTCGAGGGCTGAAGTGAAACGTCTCATGGAACGGTATGGAGATGGGTATCAGGTGATTCAACGGTTTGTTAACGACGACGCGTCGCTCGCTGAACCGATGACACCCACGCTTCCGTTTATGAAAGCTGAACTCCTCTATGCCTATTGGGGGGAGATGGCGATTACACTTGACGATCTCCTTTGGCGTCGCACGCGTATCGGTTGGACACCGGGTCAGGGACTTGACACCGCGCCCCGAATCGCACAATTCCTGGGTGAGAGGTATAATTGGGGTCAGGCGCGAATCGCAGCAGAAGTGAAGGCATATCGGGAACACATTTGGTGGCTTAATTCTAATCTGTGAATGGAGTTGTCGGTCATCAGTTATCGGAAAGGACGCTTCACATACGCCTACGCAGCGTCGAAACGAACCGCAAGGAACACAAAAAATGGAAGTTTACCGTTGGGAAGACCGCAAATTTGGGAGGCTGGAGCCGCTACGGTTCAGCGAAGAACGCGAGTTTGAGGACCTCCTTGAAAAAGACGCAACGCTTGTTCTTGGTGAACCGCTCTGTATTATCAGCAGGCAACCGCCGCTCAGTACGTCGAAACAGAAGATTGACCTGCTCGCACTTGATCGACATGGAAATTGTGTGATTATTGAACTCAAGCGCGGAAAACCGTCGCGGACAGCAATCACACAGATTTTGGAGTATGCCGCTGGCGTTTCCCAACTCTCTTTCACAGCATTGGAACAGCTCGCTTACCGGTGGTGCCAACAGCATGGGAAAGAGTTCTCAACACTCACCGCCATGCACAGCGAATGCTTCGGATATGAACCAGGTGATATTCGCAAGTCAGCATTTAACCAGAAACAGCGATTGGTGCTTATTTCGGAAGGCGTGGACACACGGGTGTTAGAGGTCGCTGAATACCTGCGAGCTTTGGGGTTGGACCTCACCTATATCTCCTATTTTTCTTATCATGCGCCGGATGAGATTTTAGTCGCCACCGAAACTGTCCTCGGTGGGACAGTCGTCAAGGAGGAAGAACGGAACTACGGGCGCACCACGCAGCAGTTTATGACGCTTGCATCGTTCGTTGAAATACTGCAGGTGAACGAAGACCTCCAACAGGTCGTTAACGAATTTTTTGAATATGTTGACACATGCGGTGCCACGCTTCGACCACGCATCGCGAAACTCCGAATGACGATCGGCGGACGCTGGTGGCTTGACACGTACCCATCAAGGAGAGCCACCCATTTCCGTGTTGATGTACACGGTGATTTTACACCGCTCCATATCGTTGAGTGTAGAGCCAATTTGCCTAACGTGACCGTCAAAAATTTCGGTATCTCTTTCAACGTCGCCACCAAAGCACATCTTGATTATGGAATTGAAATTTTTGAACGTGTTCGGAACGCTATCCTTTTTTAATCGACCTTGACCTTTGAGTTGTAGCACAAACTTTTAGTTTGTGACATTTTCGGTCACAACCCAACAGATTGTGCTACAAGATGGCAATTTGCGTTAGAATACCCAATAACGTCATACTCGTCGGAGTCCGCTTTTGACGGGGATCTCCACCCGTTACTGGGAAGCGGGAAAAAACGGCGAGGAAACCCAATCATAAAAAAATGGACTGGCTCCGCTTCGGCAACCCTGAATACCTACACTTCCTATGGGCGATCCTACCTCTAATTTTTCTGCTGCTTTTTGGGCTGCGACGAAAACAGGAAGCACTGCTACGATTCCATAGCAATGTTGATCCTGCCCATCTCCAGCAACACAAAATTCAAGCCGGATTGCTGCTGCTGAGTTGCTTCTGCGTTATACTCGCCGTTGCACGCCCGCAGTGGGGGGCGAAACCCGAATCTGTCGACGAACGGTTGGATGTCATGATCGCGCTTGATATTTCCACGAGTATGCTTGCGGAAGATGAGCAATCCGTTCAACGACTGGATCGCGCCAAAGAGGTTATATTCTCACTTTTAGGTGAACTCGAGGGGGACCGCGTCGGATTACTCTATTTCGCGGAGGCAAGTTTCGTGGTATGTCCTTTGACGAGTGATACCGGCACACTCAGAGAATTCTTAGCGGCGGTAACTGCAGAAACACTTGCTCACAGCGGCACGCGTATCGCTCACGCGATTGAGACAGCAACAGAACGCCTCACTTTAGATCAAAAAAACGTAACAATAGCACCCGAGGTTTCAGGACAGAAGGCACTGATTCTGTTTACAGATGGCGAGGATCATGGGGAAGGGGCGGTCGAAGCAGCAAAGACAGCGGCATCGAAAGGCGTGTATATCTACTGTGTCGGTATTGGGAATGCTGTTAGGTCTATGCCTATTCCGCTTCGTGGAGATGTCGGTGCCAAAGCGACACCTTATAAGCGTGATATGAACGGGCAGCTCGTGCTAACGGCGTTAGAAGAGAAACTTCTGCAGGAGATCGCAAAGGCGGGAAACGGCAATTACTACCACGCAACAACCGGAATTACGCAGTTAAGGACAGACCTGGCACGACTCGAAAAGCAGCAGTTCACCGTCCGATCAGATGGTGAATATCAGGAGCGTTTCCAATGGTTTGTCGCCGGGGCGCTGATTTTGCTTATTTGTGAGTTAATGCACTTCACAACGTGGATTCGCAGAGCCCGTCATTAAAATTTTCCGGTACACGCGCCCCCGAATACAT
>RKRO01000490.1 GCA_007571355.1 Candidatus Poribacteria bacterium
CGCGAAGGCGGTGTCGTACCAGATGACGGTATCAGCGAACCTATTCGCATAGAGGGACTTTTCAACCTCGTTTTCCTACTCGGTGTTATTGGTGCCGTTTTAATGAGCGGGACTTTCAAATGGGGAGAAGTCAACATCCTTGGCGTTCATGTGTACTGGCAAAATATTGCCCGTGAAACACTGATTGTTGCTATGGGATTGTTGTCACTCAAATACACACCATTTAGTGGCGAATTACGGCAATCCAATGAATTTTCGTGGGAACCGATTGAAGAAGTCGCAAAGGTTTTCGCCGGAATTTTTATAACAATTATTCCAGCATTGGCGATCCTAAAAGCAGGAGAAGATGGAGCACTTGCAGGCTTAATCGGTGCTATGCAACAACCCTACCACTATTTCTGGATTACCGGTATTTTGTCCAGCTTCTTGGACAACGCACCAACATACCTGACATTCTTCAACACCGCCCTCGGAAAATTAGAGTTTACGGATCCAGCAGTGGTACCCCTAATTCTGTCAGGGCAATTAGTAGAACCACAGCACCTTGAGTTTATCAAATTGCTGACTGCTATCTCTGTCGGAGCAGTCTTCATGGGCGCGAATACCTATATCGGCAACGCACCGAATTTCATGGTAAAAGCCATCGCCGAACAAAGCGGTATCCGCATGCCAAGCTTCTTCGGGTATATGCTTTGGTCCGTAGTGATCTTATTCCCGCTCTTTGTGGTTGTGACATTCGTGTTCCTATAATGGTTATCAGTTTTCGGTTTTCAGTTTCAGTGAAGAGCCGCTTTTGTGACAATTTACCTATACCGGGCATATTACAGCAAAAGGTGAATTTTTACATATCCCCTCTTAACCGACAACTGGCAACTGACAACTGACAACTCAAAAAAAAGGAGATTTTTGAATGCCAATAGAAATTCCGAACATTGATTGGCAATTGCTCATGCCGCAACTGGTTATCGCCTTAACGTTGCTCATCGTCCTCGGCTTTGACCTTTTTGATTCTATTTCTAAAACGGTCCTCGGCTGGATGACAATCGTTGGGGCCGGAATTGCCCTATGGGTTTCCATCCAGATGCATCTCGGAGGCAGAGTCGGGACCCAGTTCTATGAAATGTTCAAAGTAGATAACTTCTCTCTCTTCTTCAACATGATCTTCCTCGTTTCCACAATTTTGGTCGTGTTGATTTCGATGAGTTATCTGGACAGAGGCGATAGGAAGCAAGGACCTTACTATCTGCTTATCCTGCTTGCAACGCTCGGTATGATGTTGATGGCTGCAGGCAACGAGTTGATTATCGTCTTCCTCGGCTTGGAACTGATGTCGTTATCCCTGTATGTATTGGCGGGCTATTTCCGAGAGAGTCCTGCCTCAAGCGAAGCCGGGATGAAATACCTGTTGCTCGGCGCGTTCGCCAGCGCGTTCTTCCTCTACGGAATCGCCTTAATTTACGGCGGTACCGGCACGACAAGTGTCCCCGAGATCGCCCAGGCAATTACCGCCGAAGATAAATCGCCACTGCTTCTGGCAGGGATGTTCCTGCTGGTCGTCGGATTCGGGTTTAAGGTCGCAATCGTCCCGTTCCACCAATGGGCACCCGATGTCTACGAAGGCGCGCCGACAACGATAGCAGCGTTTATCTCCGCAGGACCTAAGGCCGCTGGATTCGCAGCCTTCCTCAGAATTTTCATGGAAGCACTACCGAACCTACAGGTTGAATGGAGCAGCGCGCTCATCCTATTGGCAATGTTGACAATGACGGTCGGAAACGTCATCGCCATCGCGCAGACGAATATCAAACGGATGCTCGCGTATTCCAGTATCGCACACGCCGGTTACGTACTGATAGGCTTGACAGCTGCAAATAACGACGGCATCTCGAGTGCGATGCTCTACCTTCTGATCTACTGTGTAATGAACATCGGCGCGTTCGGCGCGATCATCTTGGCAAAAACAGCAGACGGCGAAAGCCTCATGATCTCGGACTACGCTGGACTCGGGACCCGAAAGCCATTGCTCGCTATGTTTCTGTCCCTAATGCTTTTATCGCTCGCCGGCTTCCCACCGACTGCAGGGTTTGTCGGAAAATTCTACATCTTCAAGGCTGCAGTTGGAGCAGGACATATCTGGCTCGTTATCATCGGTGCTGTCAATACCGCAATCTCAGCGTTCTACTACCTACGCGTCGTCGTAACGATGTATATGCGCGAACCAGAGGAAGAATTGGAGTTCAGTCCGTATGCTTCAACGTTGGTCATCGGGTTGGTCATCGCAGCGGTTGGCGTGCTGCTTATCGGTATCTTGCCCTCGCTGATGCTCACACCCGCACAGAATTCTGTCTTCCAATAGACTGCAATTGCTCGGTTTTATGTCATTCCCTTTACATGTAGGGGCGCGGTTTCACACCTCGCCCCAACGAACCTGCTTGACATTCCTCCTAATATTCAAGTATAATTAACCCAAATTGCTCCCAACGGATGTTGGACAGTGTAACACAACTTTTCGGACCCTTTCTTCACACCGTAGGGGTACTATGTTTATAGCAACCGGTCTATTCAAGCGACCGCACCCCGTAGGGGTGCTATGCCTCTAAACAAGGGGCAACTCGTGTGATAATAATAAGACACGATAGAACCTTTGTATCAGATTTTTAACCCTATTTTCTCATCTTAAGGGAGTAGGCACACACCGTGGTGCCTTAACCCCAACGGAAAAGGAGCACATCGATGGTACTTCCTATAAAAGAGGGCTTCCTACCTGCGGTTTCCCCTACAGATGCCGACCTATACCCAGAAACGGATGGTAAACCGATGGCAGTTAGCGATCTCCACAGACGTATCCTAACGCGGTCTTTAGACGCATTTGACGAACATTTCAAGAACAGACTGGAAGTCTATGTCTCTGGGGATATACTGATGTATTATGTAGAAGGAAACCCCCGACGAGTCATCTCACCCGACGTGCTTATCACCTTCGGAATAGGAAAGAAGTTACGTCGGACGTATAAAGTCTGGGAAGAAGGCAAAGTGCCTGATTTCGTGATGGAGTTTTCCAGCAAAAACACGTATCGAAACGACTTAGGCCGGAAGGCGGAACTTTATGCCCTGTTGGGGATAGCGAACTATTTTTTATATGATGCAGAAGGGCTGTACCTGCCATCTCCACTGATGGGTTTTAACCTAATCAATGGCCGCTATGTTCCGGTGTCGCCGGGGGAAGATGGAGGTTTGCATTCATCTGTCCTCGGCTTAGACTTCCACGTTGGGGACTTAGGTTTAGGCATCTACGATCCCGCAGCGGGGGATTGGGTTCAGACAGCTGCCGAGTCGGCAATGGCGCGTGCGGAGATGGAAGCTATTGCCCGCCAACAAGAAACCGAACGTGCGGAGATGGAAGCTATTGCCCGCCAACAAGAAACTGAACGTGCGGAGATGGAAGCTATTGCCCGCCAACAAGAAACCGAACGTGCGGAGATGGAAGCTATTGCCCGCCAACAAGAAACCGCGCGCGCGGATGCAGCTGAAGCAGAAATTGAGCGACTCCGAGAACAACTTGCACGTTTACAAGCACAACACTAAGACCAAACGTGCATTTCCCTTAACCCCTAAAGGAGAAAAATAAAAAATGTCAGATGTTAGATTAGGTTTTATCGGCACAGGTGGCAACATGAACCGTCACCTACGCGAATTAACCGAGATCGGCGGCTCAAAGTTCGTCGCCTTTTGTGATATTGTTGTCGAAAAAGCGGAGCGGGCTGTCACGCAATACGGCGGTAAAGCTTACGCAGATTATAACCAGATGCTCGCAAATGAAGAATTGGATGCCGTCTATATCTCGATCCCGCCATTTGCACACGGCGCACCTGAACGCGCCGTTATCAATGCTGGACTGGCGATGTTCGTCGAAAAACCGGTACACATGGATGCCGACGATGCGAAAGAGATCGCAGCAGAAATTGAAGACAAAGGCATCATTACGGCTACAGGGTATCAAGAACGCTACCTTGACATCATCGACAAGGCGCAGGAACTCCTCGCTTCTCGACGCGTCGGATTCTTCATGGGCTATTGGATGGGCGGCATGCCGGGCGGATAGTGGCGTGAGAAGGCGAAATCCGGTGGGCAGCTCATGGAGCAAACGACCCACGAATTTGATATGACGAGATACCTCTTCGGCGAAGTCAAAACCGTCTACGCCGTCGCACGCTACGATCTAATCCCCGATACCGATTACGATATTGAAGAAGCCTCCGCGGTCTCTTTACAATTTGAAAGCGGTATTTTCGGTATCATGTTCTCCGCCTGCTTCACGACAAACGGGATGCGCCGTTCCGGGTTAGACATCTTCTGTGAAGACGGCTCGCTGGAGTACCATCTCCGCCGTGCACTTGTGCTCACTACCGCCGATGAGAAAACCACGTGGCACCCAGAAAACAATTGCACCATTGATATGGATAGCACCTTTATCAACGCGGTCCGTACAGGTGATGGCAGTGCCATCCGATCCCCCTACGCCGATGCCGCGAAAACCGCTATTTTGTCCATCGCCGCCAACGAATCCCTTGAAACAGGTCTACCCATCCATATGGGATAATGGTTATCGGTTATCGGTGGTCAGTTAAGAGTTACCCGTAATATAACCTAAGTTGCCACTTTGTAGCATAACCTGTTAGGTTGTGCATCCAAGTGTGCATGTGTTTTCGGATGTTACGATAATCTTTCTCCGCTTGAAGGACCTCAGGAAGTAGTGAATTGTTACAGAAAACCTCTTTGACCGATAACTGACAACTGACAACTGACAACGATAAAAATGGAACATCAAATTAACCTCCCCATCACCGGAATGCACTGTGAAAACTGCACAAGCACCATCACACGAAACCTCAAAAAGATGGACGGTGTCCTTGCTGCAGAAGTGAGCCTTGCAACCGAATATGCCGCTGTTACCTTCAATACATCCACGACCAGCGAGGAAACCATCGTCGAGAAGATCCGAGATCTCGGCTTTGATGTCGTTGATGAAGACCAAGAAGAAGAGGCTCGCGCTGCGGAATTTCGACACCAGAAGCAACAATTCGCTGTCGGAGTCATCTTCACGCTCCCGCTTTTCCTGCTCAGCATGGGCAGAGATATGAATCTGATAGGTATGTGGGCATCGGCTTATTGGGTGAACTGGTTAATGTTGGGGTTAGCATTACCCGTGCAGGGATATGTCGCGTGGGACTATTACATCGGCGGTTTTAAGGCACTGCGCAACCGATCCGCGAATATGGATGTCCTCGTGGCGATGGGCTCATCCGTCGCGTTTTTCTATAGCCTCGTCGTGACGATCGCACTAACCACGGGTGCCGGTGAACGCTTCGGCGCACACGTCTATTTCGAGACAGCCGCGGTGATCGTTACCTTGATTAAATTAGGAAAACTGCTTGAAGCACGTGCCAAAGGTAAGATAAACGCAGCCCTGAAAAAACTCCCGCAACTCGCCCCCAAAACAGCATGCCGCTTAAAAGACGACGAAGAACAAAACATCCCGATTGAACAAGTCGGTGTCGGAGATATCCTGCTTGTCCGTCCCGGCGAAAGCATCCCTGTGGATGGCGTGGTGCGCAGCGGCACAAGTGCCATTGATGAAAGCGTCTTCACCGGCGAAAGCCTACCTGTAGATAAGGGGCCAGGCGACCCCGTGACCGCCGCAACAATGAACCAAAGCGGGATGCTCACCCTCGAAGCCACGCATGTCGGCGCAGAAACGGCACTTTCCCGCCTTGTCCAACTGGTACACACAACACAACAGAGCAAACCACCTATCCAACGCGCCGCCGATGCCGTTACAAATGTGTTTGTGCCTATCGTCACCGCGATTGCGGTTGTGACGTTTTTCACATGGTGGTTCCTGCTCGGCGAAGGATTCACCCCGGCAATGCTCCGCCTCGTTGCTATCCTCGTCACAGCCTGCCCGTGTGCATTGGGACTCGCCACCCCAACCGCAGTTATGATGGGAACCGGGATTGGCGCACAGCGCGGCATCCTCTTCCGAAACGGCGAAGCACTCGAACGCGCCGGCGACTTAACCACAATTGTGCTCGATAAGACAGGCACCTTGACAGAAGGAAAACTCACGCTTACCGATATTTTCACAGATACAGACGAATCAGAACTCCTACAACTCGCCGCCGCTGCCGAACGGGGCAGTGAACACCCCATCGGAAAAGCAGTTGTCCAAGCCGCTCAGGAACGCGGACTGGACATCGCCACACCCAGTCAGTTCAAAGCTATCACTGGACACGGTATCACCGCACAAGTGGAAGAAAATAGGGTTATCATAGGCAATTTAGCCTTAATTCAACAACACAGCATTCCAACAGGAAGATTTGAAGCAGCAGCAGAACGTCTACAGACCGAGGCGAAAACCGTCCTGTGGGTCGCTGTTGATGGACATGTTGTGGGGCTTCTGGCGGTCGCCGATACATTGAAAGCGGAAGCGCAAGAAGCGGTCGCGGAACTCTACGAACTTGGATGCACGGTAACAATGATGACTGGGGATAACCGCGTTACGGCTGACGCGATCGCCAAAGCTTCGCGGATTAGTGATGTCATGGCAGAACTCAAACCCGAAGATAAAGCGGCAGCCGTAAAAAAACGACAAGCGGAAAATAGGGGACGCGTCGCAATGGTAGGCGACGGCATCAACGATACCCCCGCCCTGGCACAAGCCGACATCGGCATATCGCTCGGCACAGGCACCGATATCGCCAGAGAAACAGCACACGTAACGCTCATGCACAGCGATTTGCGGGGACTCCCCGAG
>RKRO01000275.1 GCA_007571355.1 Candidatus Poribacteria bacterium
CGTGAAGGCGAGAATGCTACCATCTATTGTATGGTGAATCAGCCTGCCTATGTCCGGCTAATTTATGCTTTTCAGGATGGGCAGCTTACGCTGCTTCACGACAGCATCTACATAGATGCGTCACAGGTTGGGAAACCGGTCAAGATTGACGAGTTTGAGGTTGCCCCACCTTTCGGCAATGAAGAATTGTACGTTTTGGCACAAAAAACTCCGTTCGAATCACTTCAGACTACCCTACGAGATGGCTATTATTTCTTGAGGGGGACTCCAGAAGAGATAATGGATGCAATACACGCTCCGCCCACCAGAGCACTTAAACGCAAGTCGTTCTCCCCGTTCTCCCAGGCCATCTCGATGAGGACTGAACCGTAATACCCTTGCTGGTGAAAGGCGGTGCCTCTGGGCACCGCCTTTTTCGCAATCCATTGGCAATCATAATTGCCACTTTCAAAGGAGGAAACCGATGAACCGCTTCTTTAAAATAACCCCAATTCTAATCCTATGTTGTGTTTCCTTATTTCTATTTGGCGCACATACGAACGTTGGACAGTGCGACGGGCCTTCTCGCTATACAGTCGCGGCCTATTGGGAACCAGGGACAGATACATGGTTGAAATTCCCGCAATCTTATACAAAGTCACTCGGTACCAAAACTTTGAAGGATTATTCTGATCACGATTTCAAAGTATTTTTACCGCCCAGGCCTGACAATGCTGCTGTAGGGGACGTGTGGGCGTTTGATGTCCGCCGAATGCTTCCGTTTCTTCGACAGTTTCACCCAGGTGCCACCGTCTCTTTATCCGGACAGCAAGGTGCTTACGCGTGTCTACGAGCGGTCTCACCCGAGTACTACGAAATCGTTTTCCAATTCCACGCAGATTTCAACCTTGAAGTTGAAGAAGGTTTTCAGGGGGATCTTATTGATGCAGTTCAGCGGGAATTAACTGATGAGATTGCTGCAGTTCAGCGGGAATCAACTCATGAGATTGGTGAACTTCAGCGGGAATTAACTGATGAGACAAATTTGGCTAATATAGAAAAAGAACTTGCCGAAACTGTGGCTGCATTGAAAGGTTTATCAAGAGACCTTGAAACAAGGCTCAATGAACTGAAGGCAACAATAACGGCGTTAGAAGATATCGTGTCAAATCTTGAGTCAAGACTGGATGAACTCGAAAAGACGTTAACCACGCATTTTGACGCGCGGCTCCGTGAACTCGAGACCGAACTAACCGCAAATCTTGCGTCAAGACTGGACGCACTTGAAACCGAATTAACCGAAAAACTCAAAGGAACACAGGTTTATAACGAAGGCATCTACCTCAAACCGAAGCAATTTACAGGACGTTTGTTGATAAGCAAAGACGGAAAAAAAATAAAAGCATTTACGATCAAGTGTCCTCCTCACGAAGGAAATGCTACGCTCTTCGTCTTTGGCGACACGGAAACGGTCTCTATGCCACGGATGGAAATCGTTCTGTCCGGCGTTGAAGAGACAGCTATTACATGGACAGATGCTATCACGGCAGAACAAGCCGACGCAGCACTCCGCGAGAAATTTGCTGATAGAAAGTCTCGTGGAATGGACTCAGACGATTGAGATACCATATTGGGGGGGGAATCAAAGGGACATCGCTTCCATAGGATGGGTTTCAATCATTACCAAATGGACTATAAATCACACGCATCCGAAAACAACCCCCCTACACCCCCCTTATCAGGGGGGAAACAGACGAACAGCACTGAAAAACCTCAACTTTTAGCGCGCATGGCGCCGCTGTCTACGGTGTTCTTGGAGTTTATCCCACGGGTAGATAAAACAGCGATCCGCCCAGTCCCGGTACAGTCCGGCGAGCTCTTCAAGTTTCTGTGGATGCTGAGCGGCGAGATCGTTAATTTCTGTTCGTTCCGCTTCCAGATCGTAAAGTTCCCAATCGCCGGGGAACCTACAGACCAGTTTCCAATTATCTTGACGGACTGCGCAATTCCCTTCATGTTCCCAATAGAGTGCCGCTTTACCGTTATCTTTCCCCTCGAAAATTGGCACCAAACTTGTGCCTTCTAACGGCAAAATCGATTTCCCGTCGTGTTCTTCAGGATAAGTCGCGCCCGAAATCTCAAGGCATGTTGCCATAATATCTGGCAGCTGTCCGGGTTGATGTCGCAAATCTCCAATGGATTTTATAGCGTCCGGCCAGTGTGCGATCAACGGGGTAGCGATCCCACCTTCATGTACCCAATGCTTATAGAGTCGGAACGGGGTATTGGATAGATTCGCCCACGGAACGCCGTAACTCTGATAAGTTGTTTCGGGACCGGGCATAATACTTGGGTCGTTGCCTCGATAGACGGGCTTTCCATCGGAGGTCGTCTCAGTACTGATGAGTGAGCCCTTGTCACGTATGGCCGGAGGCCCCCCGAGTTCTTCAGCACAACCACCATTATCAGCTAAGAACAGAATAAGCGTATTATCAAGTTGTCCAGTCTCTTCCAATGTGTTAATAATTCGCCCGATGCCTGCATCCATTCGGGTAATTTGCGCCGCGTAGACCTCCATACGGCGTTGATTCCACGCCTTGTACTGTGCCTCACTCCACGGTGGCTGCGACGGATCCCGCGCTGTCAGCTGCCACGCCTCGTCCAAGATTTTCATTTCCCGCATCCGCTCAAGCCGTTCTTCTCGAAGCTCATCCCACCCGGCGGCAAAACGTCCATTGTAGCGGGCAATGTCTTCTTCGTGAGCGTGCAAGGGCCAATGGGGTGCTGTATAAGCGACATAGGTGAAAAACGGACATTCTGGTGTCTGCTCGGTATGGTTTCGGATATAGGTCGCCGCTTCATCGCTAACAGCATCTGTGAAGAAGTAGCCCTCAGGAAGTTCGTCGTGTTGAATACGGGTATTGTTACGCGTGAGGGTGTTCGGTTTCCAGAAGTTCGCGGCACCCGTAATGATACCGTAATACTCGTCAAACCCACGTTGGCAAGGCCAACTCTGCTTGGGGGCATCAGGACCGGTATGACGAGAAATGTGCCATTTACCGCTCATATACGTGCCGTAGCCCTCTGATCGGACAGCATCCGCAATAGTGATACAACGGTCATTGAGGTTCCCACGATAGCCTTCAAGTCCGTCGTCACCCATCATGTGCCCGACGCCGGTTTGATGAGGGTGCAGCCCCGTAAGCATGGAAGCACGGGATGGGCAACAACGGGCAGTGTTGTAAAATTGTGTAAATCGTAACCCACCCGCAGCCAGTCGATCAAGACTTGGCGTATGGACTTCGCCGCCGTAGCAGCCCAAGTCGGAAAAGCCCATATCGTCGTTCAGGATGAGGACGATATTCGGTTTTTTGTTCTCGCTCATAGAATAACCTTTCTTGTTTAGAAAATTAATGTTGCTTTTAGGGATTGGATATGCTACTATTATTGTAAAATCCGAAAACAAATGAACACTTGGACGCAGCTACTCTCCCCTACCCCCGCAAACAAGGGGAATCAGATGGGCATCGTTTCGATGTGATGTGTTTCAATAATTACGGGCCTTACTATAAACGAAATCCGAATAGGACCGAGGCATACAAACAGGGTCCGGCAAAGGAGTAAAAAATGATCGCGAATTTGATTACGCTCTTCCGGCTGATGCTTGTCTTCGTTGTGATCTCTCTCTTTGGCTATCACATCTATTTAGATATTTTACTTGTGGCATTCATCGGCTTGATCTTACTTCTTGATGCGGTCGATGGTTACGTCGCTCGGAAACTGAATCAGACTTCCGCTTTCGGAGCACTACTTGATATCGTCGGTGATCGCATTGTTGAATGCGTTTTCTGGGTTTACTTCGCCGTCGTTGGATTAATCCCGTTCTGGATTCCAGTCATTGTGATCGTGCGCGGTTTTTTCACAGACGGTTTGCGGAGTGCCGCCTTTGCCCAAGGGAAGACTGCTTTTGGTGAAAACAGTATGATGACTTCAAGGTGGACACGTGCGCTTACAAGTTCGCGGGCAAGCCGCAGTATCTATGGCATTTCAAAAGCAGTCGCCTTCGTCTACCTCGGCGGCGTTATTGCTTTCAAAAATTCCGGCATCTATCCTGAATTAGTCGTCGGTTTGGAATTAGCAGGTGTCATCCTATCTATCATAGCCGTCGCTATGTGCCTAATTCGTGGACTCCCCGTTCTGGTTGATGGTTGGAAATATGTCAAAGGCTAACACTATGTGTTTCCCTAAAACCAGGAGTTATCGTTTCCGTGACATGCGATTGCCATCACCGGTACTTAAAACTAAACGAGCCCCATCTTCACTTGCAAGCGAAGTAAAAAGTGCCCGCGCCGCTGGATACGCAGCCGCTGACAATATCCGGTTTTTAACGGTAAACATGAGTCGGTAAGTGATAATATTTCCGACCTGTTTATACTGCCGAGTTAATTCTGCATGCTCTACAACATGATGAATGTCTTTTGGCAGCGTCGCTGTCCACCCGTCTGGAACCGCAATGCGAATTGCCTTTTCAATTTTCATCGGATACCCTATAGCTAAAGCATAAGTGCGCTGTTCATTCGCAAAGGTCTCAGCATAATCGGCGAATTCATCAATCGGTAAAGGGAGGAGCATGTCGTTTCCAACTCGTACTGCATAATCCTCAACATGAAATCCGAGGTTGATTGTCAGGGGAGCGTTTAGATCACTCAGGTCAGATATATCGTGTGACGCTATCTGAATTCCCGGAAATTGCTGGCTCAGTTCAGCTGTCAAGACGTTTTTCAACAGACTCGGGTGTATTTGTTGATATGCCCATCGGGCATTTAGGTCATACTGTCCGCTTGTCTGAATGTAGAGAGTGCCTTGCACATCTCCTTCGTCGCTCAACGTTAATTCTGTTGTACTCACAAGTCGATTGGTTTCCGGTGGGAAAACAGGTGTCTCTACAAATTCACCGCGTGTATTGGAAATGAGAAATCCGGTCCGGCCCTGAACGTTGTAAGGCAGATCCCCGTAACGACAGGTTGAGGATGTTGGATCCATCCAAATATAGGTATCCGCAGTAGGAATCGCGGCAATCATGTGGTTAAACTGGTTGAGCGCAGGCAGTGCTGTGTCAACGTCTTCGTAGGGTGCAACACTCAGCAAGACAGGATAGCCTTTGACACCTATCAAATCTAACATGGAAATTAGAAGCGTCGTTTTATCTTTACAATCGCCATATTGTGTATGAAAAACTTCGGTGGCGGGTGTGGGTTGGTAAGCACTTTGTCCAAGTTCAATACCGACGTATCGGATATTTGTGGCGACAAAATGATAAATCGCCCGTATTTTCGCTTCTACCGTTGTCAGATGATTTGTGAGCTGCTCCACTTTTACCGCAATGCTGGCATTTGTGGTATATTTCTCTTTCGCGAGTGCTTTATACCAGTTGTAGACACTGTCCCAATCTTTAATTGACGAATAACGCAAGCGCGGTACGACGTTGTTAAGGTGTGGCATTCCATCTTCCAATGTCAGTGCGGGCATCTCACCGTATCTCCAAATATAAATAATGGTATCATTTTCTGTATGGGACACCTCAGGTGCCTTTGGGTTTGCGTCGTTAGCAATTTTCCATTGAAGGTGCCACATCTTCGGCATCTGAAGGGCGTAACTGGTTTCCAATGTCGTCTCTGTCCCTTGAAAATTGTAGCCGCCTGTAATCCATGTTTCACCTCCGGGGATTTTATCTTCAAGGGTTACTTGATACTCAATGCAGACCCCCGGGGCGAGACCGACCATGGAGATAACCTTCCACATAGCATCGGAGTAGAGGTTCTGTGCCAATAACCCCGGCGGCGTTACGTCGTTAAACGCCTCAGCCGGGGGGTATAGGACTGTGCCATCCATCGTGACTGTTCTTGCAATGTTTACGTCAATATTTTGTGCGGCGGGTTGATAGGGGATCGCGATGTCTCCATACTTCTGGATACCTCTTTCTGTCAGGATTTTGACGACTTGGTGGGTCGTGTAACGCGACTGTCCATTCGGTAGAACATCGTGACTGAAATGGTTGAACAGAATTAGGGTGTCAGCGTCAGGATAGTCGCTTGCGTTTGGCGCGTTTGCGATGATATGCTCGACATCCGCGGTCAGGAGCGTGACAGGTGGCACTTCGGTGATCTGCATCGGACCGACGTTAAGTTGTGCAAGTGCTTGCAGTCGATCCAAAGCGAAAAGATTGTCGGGTTCAATTTCTAAAATCCGTTGGCACTGGAGTTGCGCCTCAAAGTAACGCTGCTGATCTTCATAAAGAGTGACGAGTTGCTCCCTTGCCCAAGTATCATTCGGAAACAGACGAGTGGATTCTCGTAATTCTGCAATCGCCTCACCGAGTTCGCCTTGTTCAAGATAGATTAATCCCAAGTAATTGTGCAAATTTTCGCTTTCAGGACGTTCACATTTCGGATCAAGGGACAGTGCTTTGTGGAGAACCGCCACTGCCTCGTCAAAACGTTGTAATTGCTTGTAAGCCAAACCGAGATGATTCAAAGCATAAAGATTATCTCCTGAAACAGCGAGTACGCGTTCATAGTATTCTGCTGCCGCTGCATAGTCTTTTAATCTTTCAGAAATATAGCCAGCATAGTTAAGGGCTGCAATATTGTTCGGCTTGAGTGCCAAAAAAGCAACAAATGCATTCCGGGCGTTCTCGTATTCCCCGAGTTGGAAGTATATCTCTGCTATCTTTTGCTGTACTTCGCTAACATTCGGTCGGATTGCAAGAGCGGCTTCGTAAGCGGCACGTGCAGCGCGAAGATCCCCACGTTGTAACTCACTATTACCGACCTCAATATGTGCCTGCCACTGACGGGTACGCTCAATGAGTGGGTCAACCACTGTGCCTGAAGTCGGATTTTTTGGGAAAATCGTGCAACCCGTGATGACAAAAAGTAGACTTAGTAACCAAAATGTGTAGTTCCTATGAAATATCATCCTCTATCTCCGCGGCAGTTAGGTATTCGTTCTGGTGTTCGTTAGAAGCTTGGGGTTTCCGCTGTGGCGTTCCTTATCTCGGTGTGTTTTCTTCTCCATCGACTTTTTGAATGCCACTTCGAGATCAATTCCTGTTTGATTTGCAAGGCAAATAAGAACAAACAAAATATCAGCCATCTCCTCACCGAGGTCCAAATCTTTCTCGTTATTTTTGAAACTTTGTTCACCGTAGTGGCGCGCCATAATCCGTGCTAACTCTCCGACTTCTTCCATAAGGATCACGGTATTGGTTAATTCTGAAAAATAGCGAACTCCGACGGTGTGGATCCAGTCATCTACAAGTTTTTGACATTTTTCGAGCGTGTAATCCATACGATTTCTCTCCATTTTGGTGCGCAGTGATTTTTAGAAAACAACCCCCCTTGATCCCCCCTTATCAGGGGGTAAACGGACGCTCAGACGCACATTCACCAAAAAAGCAATAGATTCCGCGAAAAGCGGCGATTTTTAGAAAACAACTCCCTTGATCCCCCCTTATCAGGGGGTAAAGGGACGCTCAGCGGAAAAGCGGCCGCTTTAAGTCTTTATCAAACTGGCGTTATTTTAGCATTGTTTCCAAGGAAAGTAAACCTTTTTCTTTTAGCATCCGTTTAAGTGAACAATTTACCCCAGAGGTTTTTAGGCCTCTTTTATATTTAAAATTGTTGCGCAAGATTATCCGCTGTAGGAGCACTGCGGAGCCTTAACCGTTACTCGGAAAGGCTGGTCGCGATGCCTCCCTAAAACTCACAAAAAAGCGAAAACCGAACGGTTCTGAATTCAATCGGAAATTCCTTGATTTTTCTGGATATTTGTTATATACTTTAAATTTGATATTTTATTTTGGGAGAGTTTGTCGTATTTAGTGATCTCGCTAAGTCAACAAAGGAAAATTTTATGGGACCTACGAACGAAGAATTGCAGTTTTATGAAACCAACGGTTATCTCTTGAAAAAAGGGCTCGTCTCTTCGGAAGATATTGCGTTAATTTTGGAAGAAATTGACGATATACACAACCGTATGTCGCGACAACCGACCGATGGCATTGGCATCTCTTGGGAAGTCTACGATTCGGAGGACCACCCGCCGCGGATTAAACAGTTAATGCATAGTGAACTGGTGAGTCCGACGCTCAACCGTTTACTTCGATGCGATGCGACGCTGGATATATTGGAAGCACTAATGGGTGAAAACATCTCGCTCTATCACAGTAAATTGCTGCCGAAAGCCGGGGGTGATGGCACAGCGATCCCATGGCATCAAGATTACGCCTACTGGAAGAATGATAACAACAAACCCGTTATGATTAACTGCCAGTTGGCTATCAGTGAGGCGAATCTTGAGAACGGTTGCATCCAGTTCGTCCCTGGAAGCCACAATTGGGGATTGCAGGAACATGAACGTAAACAACAGACTTTCGGTGTTTTTTTGCCCGGTCACTACCAAGAACGAGAGGATGCTGTGGCTGTCGAAATGAAACCCGGGGATGGTGTCTTTTTTAACGCCTTGATTATCCACGGTTCTGCTCCGAACCATTCGCCACATGATCGGTTGATGAACACCTTTGCTTACAACGTAACCGGCAACGGTGCGACCCAATGCCGCGAAGCCCTACGCGGGATATCTCTTGACGCGTAAAGAGCGCGATCTCTGACAGAAGACATTTCCTGAAACGGTTCTTACCGGAATTCAGAAGATTTTTCCTGGAGAAATGAGACACGCTCACGGAGGAAATGTCATGAGAATCATAAAAATGCCCAATATCTGGAAAATCCCCTGCTGCCTTCTGCTATGCATTGGGTTTGGCTGTGGAAGTGACGAATCGTTCGACACAAACCTTGCCCCACGTATTATCACTTTTGAAGCGGAATCAGATATAGTGCCCCCCGGAGGAGAAGTGCAAATCGTACTTGTCGCCGGCGACTTGGAAAATGACGCTTTATCGTATACATGGTCAGTTACAGGGGGCGAACTCACAGAGAACGCATCAGGTGCAATTTGGCATGCACCGGAAACCGAACAAAAGTATCAGATAGAAATCGTGGTCAGCGACGGCGGAAACACCACGACGAGCACACTTGACATCCAAGTGTGGCGGACGCGTCCCGGGAACTATTATCCACTAGCTGTGGGAAATACATGGCATTATAGCGACGAAAACGGTCGTCAGATTACCTTTGAAATCGTAGATACCATTCAGATCCAACGGACAGGTGCGGAAAACATTGAGAGTTTTGTGCTTCAGAAATCCAGCACTACTGAAGGTTTAGAGAACGTTGTAAATTACACGTATCTCGGACCGCATCTTAATGAAAAAGGCGAGGTATCAGGTATTGTGCAGCACGCTCAGAACACTACCTCTGGGACGCAAGACACGATCCTCTTTGAACCGTTTCTTCCCCTATACCAATTCCCACTTATTCCTGGAGAAAAATGGGACGTTAATTTTCAGGCAAAATTAGTGCCCGAACTTTTTCCACTTGGGAGTGGATTTGATGAATTCGAGGTACTTTCGGAAGAGACAGTGACGGTGCCAGCCGGAACCTTTGAACACGTCTTTCAAGTTCAAGAATCGTTCCGGTGGGGCTTCGATATCGGGAATCAGGATTTCCCGCTTGATGTTACCGTCGTGAAAAAATGGATTGCCCCGAATGTCGGCATCGTCAAATTTACACAATCGCAAACGCGCGGTGATTTGACTGTCGATAGTGTCTTTGAACTTGAATCTTTTAAAGTCGTAGAAAATTAAATCCGCAAATATGCTAACAAAAAAACCAGAAATTTTAACCACAACTGTCGGTTCTTACCCTGTTCCGGCGTGGCTCCTGTCAATGCCAATGGAGCAGTCGATTCTGGATGCGACACGGGTTGTTGTGGATATCCAACGACAACGCGGGATCGATCTACCGACAGATGGTGAGCTCTATCGTTTCGATCCGAATCACCCAGATACCAACGGAATGATCGATTATTTTATTCGACCGCTCTCTGGTGTCCGCGTCGAGATAGGCAGGCAAGAATGGCACGAATTCAGGCAGATACAGACGATGCTGTTTCGAGCGAAACCTGCTGGTGTCGTTGAGGGCCCATTAGCGGAAGGAACGCTGAACCTTGTTTCCGACTGTGAGCGTGCTGTGACTGTTGCCGGTAAACATATCAAATTTACGGTAACAAGTCCGTACATGCTTGCCCGGACACTATTGGATAAACATTATGGTGACTTTGATGCCTTGCTGACGGCTCTGGCAGAGGTTTTAGCATCACAGGTTCGAGAATTAGACTGCGCCTGTCTCCAAATTGACGAGGCAAATATACCGGGGAACCCACAAGATGCCCCCCGCGCCGCCGAGGCGATCAATATCGTCCTTGACGCGTTCGAGGGTGAAACTGCTGTCCATTTCTGCTTCGGGAACTATGGGGGGCAAGTTATTCAAAAGGGCAGCTGGCAGCCCCTCATTGACTTCCTGAATACGCTTCGGTGTGACCATCTTGTTTTAGAGCTGCAACACCGTCCGTCGGAAGACCTTGAAGCACTTAAGGCAGTTGCATCAAACATTGTCCTCGGCATCGGTGTTATTGATGTGAAAGTTAATCC
Organism: Candidatus Poribacteria bacterium; assembly: GCA_007571355.1. Lineage (GTDB taxonomy): Bacteria > Poribacteria > WGA-4E > WGA-4E > WGA-3G > WGA-3G. The sequence goes on from RKRO01000275.1 coordinate 10,592, forward strand.
GGTTGAGACTCCTGATGATATAGCAGCCAGCATAGAAAAAGCCGAAAAAATAGTAGGGGCTGGACGAATAGGCTGGGTACATCCGGACTGCGGCTTTTGGATGCTTCAACGTTCCGTCGCAGATCGGAAAATAGAAGCACTCGTACAAGGCAGGGATAAATACTTAGGTCTTGCCTAACGGAAAATAGACCCTTTGAAGAGAGAACAAAGATGTTTGAAATTCAATTGCCAGCACTGAGAAAATTGCAGAATGTCACTGGCATCGCTGCAGGCATAGGCTTTGTCCTCGGCTTAGTCATCCCTGTCGTGGCTATTTTCGCTTTAAATTGGCAGTGTCCGTTCGGGGACGGTATCCTTCGGGTCGGCGTTTTTCTTGCACTGACTGCAATCGGGAGTGCTATTGTTGTCGGGAATTTTAGTGCGATCGTCTTAATCGGCATCTCGAAATATTGCCAGATGTTATCCAATTCCCCCAAAAAAGGAGATCATAAAACTTAAGTGGAATTCAACCTTTTGCACATGGTACTTCTCTTTGGCACCGGTATTTGTGCTGGTTTCATAAATACGGTTGCTGCTGGCGGATCGTTGTTGGCACTACCAATGCTGATCTTCCTTACTTCCGACTCAACCTTAGCAAACGGTACGAACCGGATTGCTATTTTCTTCCAAAACGTCAGTGCGATTATGGGCTTCCGGCGTAAGGGTGTCTCTGATTTTAGGTATGGTATCTTACTTGCAGGCCCCGCGGTTATCGGTGCCTTCATAGGCGCGAGAATCGCAACTGATATCAAGGATGCAGCATTCAACCTAATCCTTGCTGTTGTGATGATCACTATGCTGATTTTGACACTGATCAACCCAACGGCGCGGCTAAAGGATAGGCTTGAAAGCAGAGACAAACGTTCCACAATCATCGCAATGGCTGTATTCTTCTTTATCGGAATTTATGGGGGTTTCATCCAAGCGGGTGTGGGGTTACTTATCATAACGGCTTTGCGCCTTTTAACGGGTATGGATTTGGTTCGTACGAACGCGATTAAAGTTTTGGTTATTTTCTTTTATACCGTGGTCGCGCTCGGTATTTTTATTTGGGAAAAACAGGTGGATTGGACTTTAGGTGTGACGTTAGCGATGGGGAATGCCACGGGTGCCTGGATCGGCAGCCATTGGGCAGTCGAAAAAGGCGAAAAATGGATTAAGGTGGTACTCGTTGCAACTGTGCTTGTCTTTGCGACGAACCTTGCGTTAGAGCCCTTTAATTTAGATATTAAATCGCTTCTTGGGCTTGGTTAGCACCTGAATTCGTGATAAGAAAATGCCAGGCGTTTTACCTTTCCACAGAATAGCGTAACGTTTCTTGCCGGTTTTTGAACAGTTCTGTGGTGGGGATCTGCTCAACTTGATATAAAAGTTCCAAGATTGCGGCGGCAATGTCAGTTGAACGCTGCGCTATCTTGATATTCTTACCTTCCGAAAATTGAGTCTCCCCTAATGCTGGTATTACAATTCCATCATTCCATACCAATTCCAATGTCGTGTAGTCAATATCAGCCGTTTTGTCAAAAACAGCAATGATAGGATGAGGGAGTTTTAGTAATGCCAATTCGGTTTTCTGGATCGCCTGTGCAAAAGCTAAGGAGGTCCGTCGTCGTATCGCCGCGTTTTGTGCAATTGGGAGATTCCACAAAACGAGAGGCTTTTTAAGGCGATGCGCAAGTGTAACCAAACGTAACAAACAACGCCACTCCGAGGCACCGTTTAGGCTACGCGCCCCCCCTTGGACAAGTATGACCTTCGTGCTCTCTATCCAAGCGAAACCGGCAAATTTAAAAGTCCCTTTACTTCCGGTTCTATCGCCATAAAGCCCAATCGCTTGGGTGAAGGGCGGTTGAGGGTATTTAGCAGTATTCGATGACATATACTCGTGCCCTTTTGCCGATATCGTAAAATCTAAAAATAAATGCACACTTTTCGGAAGACAACCCCCCTCCCCCCCTTATCAGGGGGGAGGGTGACTCTCAGCGGAAAAGCGGCTGCTTTAAGTATTTATCAAAATCACGTTATAATTACCTATACACACCCGCTTTCACAAAAGCGGGCGCGTAGGGCGAGGTCGCCTCGCCCATCAGAAAAAGTGTATACATATTTTCAAAATCTACTATAAATGCACACTTTTAGGAAGACAACCCCCTCCCCCCCCCTTATCAGGGGGGAATCAGAGGGAGCTCGTTTCTTATAGGAGGTGTTTCAATCCTTATGGGCTTTACTATAGTGCTGATAGGGTTTATCCCTAACAACGCAGCGGCAAATCGTATAAAAAAAGCAGGGAGGTGCTTTAAAACACCTTCCCTGCCTAAAAGGTGATGCGTTCCGGTTATTCGCCGCTGCGTCCACCGATGGCATTCATCACGAACCAGCCGATGCCAGCCGCGGCTGTCGTCAGAAACACCAACGCGCGTTTGGATGTGGAAGGTTCCTCGTGTACACCTTGGGCATCCTTAAGCATCATCTTGGCTTCGTTGATCGCCTTCTGGTTGGTCTCAACCTGTGCTAAAAGCGTTTTTACATCCGCTTGAAGCGTGGCTATGTGTTCGTCTGTTGCTTTTAACCCAACTATTACAGATTCGACTTTCTGCTTTGTCTCATCAGTTTTCTCACTGATCTGATTTTCAAGCCCAGCAATTGCTTTCTCCTGATCTGCCTTAAGCCCAGCAATTGCTTTCTCCTGATCTGCCTTAAACCCAGCAATATCTTCTTCGACTTTTCCTGCTGATTCTAATTGTGCCTGAAGTTTGCTCAACTGTTCCGTGAGGTCTGCTAACTCCTTGTTGCGAGCTCGCATATCTGCCTCAAGTTTACCCCGCTCCAATTCGGCTGCATCCAGTTTAGCCTTCAGGCCCTTAAGCTCTTGCTGCTGCTGGAGTAGGGTATCTTCAGCAATCTCAACAACACCTTTCGCCATAGCGACGGGAATACGCAATTGTTCGCCCGGATAGATAAGGTGTGGGTTGGTAAAGTCGTTGTATTTACTCAGTTCACGCCACTGGAGCGGGTCTTTGAGATGCTCTTGGCAGAGGTCCCAGAGGGTATCGCCTTTCTCAATGGTGATGAGCATGGTATCATCACTCCCATCGTGTGGTGTGATCCGCGCTGAGGCGGATAAGACATAAATGCCACTGAGTGTTGCGCAGATATACAGAATCAGTGCCAACTTCAGCGTGCCTCTTATCATTTTCATAAGTTTTCTCCTTTAAAATCTATAAGAGAGGGAAGCAAAGTGCGTTGAGCCAACGCCGTTGATTTCGCTCGCCATGCCATCTTGGATAGCATAGTCAATCTGCAGCCCACCTATGTTCACACCAAATCCACCAAAGAGGCTCTGTGTGTCGCGCGAAGCCTTGGCACCGCCACGGATAGACAAAGCAGTGGATTTGTAAGTGACAATCGTATATTCCGCCCCGAGTCGTAGACTCGTAGCACTCTCGTCGAGATTGACGAACTCCTGCTCAAGATCCGCTGCGAACGTCACAACGTTCCCCATATAGAGGTTGTAAGCCAAACCAACGTTGACAACCATTGGCACAGTGTCATCACCAAGGGAAGCCCCGAGATATTTCGCAACAACACCATAATGGAAAGTCGGCACCTTTTCTTCGCCGACATCTATGTGCAGTGCGTGTCCCATTAATCCGACATCTACACCACCAAACCCGCTTTGGTTTTCAACGCTCTCTAAACCGAAGTTATCAGCCAACATGCGCCCGGTTAAACCGACGCTGAAATTTCCGACACCGATACCGTAAGAGAGGGAATAGGCGTTCGCACTATAGTCGAACTCGCCGCCGTAATTTTCATTGGCATCATATTGCTGGATACCACTGACACCTGCGTTCGTGACAGCGATCCCAATAGAACCGGCTGAACCGAGGGCTTTTGTTAATGCTATGAAGTTGTGGCTTCTATCAAGGGCGAGACGCTGGGTCGAAAAGTTGAGGCTTAAATCCGCCGCGGACCCGAGTCCTGCGGGGTTCCACACTGTTGCGGTGGCATCATCGGCGATTGCTGTGAATGCCCCGGCTAAACCGATCGATCGTGCACCGGCACCAAGTCGCAGATGTGGCATGGCATCCACCCCAGCATAACTGACCGGCGACACTGTTAGGATAAGTAAGAAAAGTGGTATTACACCGCATAGCAATTTTGGGCACTTTTTGGAAACCCACTTAGCAATTTGCTCTGTTATTAACATTATATCCTCCAAAAGACTGTTCACATTGGGAATTGGGCAGATGTGCCCAGTTCCCAATATGAACTGCCATTTACTTAGCGCGTCAGGGCAAGTTTGAGAAGCGCGTATTCAGGCTCGAAACCGTCTGTAACAATAATTTCACAGAAGTAAACGCCTCGAGCTAAATCTTCACCACTGCTTGATTTTCCGTCCCAACCGATTGCATCTGAACCATTATCCTTACGGGTATAGTTACCAGCATCGAATACCTGGTTATCTACAAGCACGCGAACGGGACGCAACGTTGCATCATAAATAACGATGGAAACAGTTGCCTGCCGTGCCAACGTGAATGAGATCCGAGTATTTTCCTTGAACGGGTTCGGGTAATTTAGGGGGCGCGATGCCAATACTGGGCCGTCCTCCAACTCAACAGAGAAGGTGAACTGGTAAACAGCCATATTTGCTTCTCTAGCACCGTCGCTCTTATCGGAGACATTACCCTCTTGATTCGCTCTGTCAGAGACTTCCAACTTAACCGAGTACTGACCAGGTTCAAGGTCATTCGTCGGTTTATAAGTTACTTGCGAAGCCGACTTCTGCTGTGGTGTGAGCGTGATCAACTGGTCATTGAAAACGAACCGGATGGAATCAGCATCTATTCCACTTTCAGCATCCGCGTAGGATATTGCGATAGTGGGTCGACGTTCCTCACCTTCAGCATACATCAAGCGTGCGTTGTTAGCTGGTGAAGCCATCGTGATGACCGGTGCGGCGGTATCGAAATCAATCGTGAAAGACCCTTTCGCTGAAGCGGAGTTACTGTATGGATCCGTCGCTCGAACTTCAATCGTGTAGATGCCTTCTTCAAGCGGGGCTTCAGGATTGAAATCCAGGCGCGTGATACCAGAAACATTATCCTCGGCATCATCTTGGGTTTCACCACCGACCTCTTCACCATCGCTATTCACAACAACGATACTCATCTCGGCTACCCCTGATTCGTCGTTAGCACTTGCAGAGATGGCAGGAAGTCCGCCACGGAAAATTCCAGACGGCGTGATAGAAGTGATCGTAGGTGCAACGTTATCAACAATGAGTGTGAATGTCCACGTAATTTCCGTTGTACCACCTTCACTGGTTGCGATGAGTCGCACGGTATACAGTCCATCTCCATGTGCCTCATAGTCCACAGGTGCTTCTATCTTACCCTCATTGATATGTAGGTTAGATATAGATTGGAGCTGTCCACCATTTACACTGTATCTCACAGAAGAAACAACCGATTGCTCGTCTGTTACGACTGCGGAGATCACAACCGCTCCTAATTTACCAGGATCTGAATCTTTGATGACCCCATTCGGAGCGACTGCGGAGATCACCGGTGGTGTTGTGTCTTTCGGCGGCTCAGGTATATCCACCACGAAAGTGGTAGTTCTCCGCGCCATATTGCCATCAGCATCAGTGACCTCAACAACAACCGTGTAATCGCCATTCGTCAATGCTTCCTCAGGTGTATAGGAGAATTGGTTTTCATCGACTTCTGGTTCGGCGATGACATCGTTGATAGTAAAGGTTGTTACCTCGACACCCCCTACACCGGAGAGCTCACCACTGATAAGCGGGACACCGTGTTCAAAGGTTTGCGCCGGAGCTGGTGAATGAATCGCAACTGTCGGGAGCGTACCGTTGATAACGAATTCTTGCGATCCGCTACCGACGTTACCCAGAATATCGATGACTTCAACAGTCACACGATAGGCTCCACCTGGAAGCCGCTCGGTACGGGTGTAGACCAAGTCACCATTATCTTTTTCAAGCATCGCTTGGTCAACATCCACGTCAACCGCGTCAGGCGGATGGAGGCGTGCCAAAGCGAGACTTCCAGTTTCGCCGTCAACACCGGCACCGTCAACACCGGCACCTCTATCGTGATAGGAGGCATGGAAAGTTGGCAGGCTATCTAACGCCTCACCATCCATCGGAGATTCAATCGTAACTGCTGGCCCGGTGTTATCCACATTAACTGTTGTTATTGGGAATGCAACCCAGCCGTTCCGTTGCGTGACCACACCGTCCGGTGTATAGACACCGTCTATCAGGGATCCGACTTCTACCTTAAGTGTAAAGGCATTTTCTGGATCCTCGGTACTCTCACTCGGTATACCTTGTCCATTCGCTGCACCGCTGAGTTCTTCAGCTGCTAACGAACCGTTTGCAACCATGAAACTCACAGTGACAGATTCACGAAGTGGAATCGGTTCCGCGGGTGGTTCTGGGACATCTGTACCATCAACGGCAATCACTGCCAAGTCGCTGACATCAGAGACTCGGAAGTTTACGACATGCACCGTTATTTGAGGAGACTCATCGGTTTGGATGTTGCCGAATTCATCAACAGTTAGAGCGTGGAACATGTAAGTTCCATTATCAAGCATTCCGACATCAATTGTAATCGTGTCCAGAATACCGGCTTCGCCCTCGGTAGTAGTTTCGGTGCCATCCGCTGTAGTTTGCACCAAGTTCACCGACCCACCCTCGTAAGTGATGGGATCAGCAGTCTGTTCAATTGTAAACATTGCTATCGGTGAAGGAACTGTATCATCAACAATCCCGCCGACAGTATAACTACCATCTTCGTTTGCTGTGATCATACCAGCAGCGTCAGTAACAGCAACAATATTCGTCGGACCTACCGGCGGAACATCGTCAACATTGTCAACCGAGAACATCGCCGTAGCATTTGGAGATGCCTCTGGATCGACAAAATCGTCTGCTTCTTCAATCGGGACTGCGCGAACCATATATTGGTTATCGTCTTTAGAAGCATCGCGTGCTGCTGGACTCTCAGCGGTGATGGTATCCTCAAGCGTTGTTGTGTCTACATCAATCGTCCACATTTGATAGGTTTGACTGATTTCTACAGGGGCCGTGTCTCCTGCTTCTACAGCACTGACAGCAGCATTGGCTAAGTCACCAACGAAGTCGGTGAGGGTAGCATCGGAAGCCTCAGTGGTAGCAACACTCTCAGTAGCAGTCCCTACATCAATCCACTCAGCGTCGCCTGGACGTTTGACTTCGATACGAACAGCAGTCGTCGGCGGCGAACTTATCTCGTGTGAGTAAGCGTGGATGGTGAGCGTTCCCTGCGGCGCGCCACTATCCGGGTTTGTCTGTGTAATGCTTTCGGGATCTACAGCAATCGACAAAACTTCTGGAGCCGGCCGGTAACTATTTTCAACAGCCACCGAGATTTTGGATCCATCTGTTTCGGACATATCCGCTTGTTCGTTGCCGAACTCGTCAAAAGCGAGGGCATAGAACAAGTAAGTTCCGTTCACCAAATATGTCTCACGATCAGCGAGTGTACCCACATCAACAGTTAATTCAAAAACGCCGTCAGCAGTTTCGGTTACATCCGTGATAACAAGACCTTCAACGCCCGGAACGAACCTAATAGATTCATAGGTTTTCCGAACCGCTGTTGGTTCAATCATGAAAGTAACTATTGGTGAACTAACAGCCGCGTCATACTTATCGACGAGGCCGCCAACAGTGTAGCTGCCATCGCCAGCGTCTTCAAAAACACTGTTGTCAGTTGCCATAACGCCTGTTACGCTAACGTTTGTCGGACCCAAGGGGGCAACATCATCAACGTTGTCAAGTGAGAACATTACTGTGGCATCAGATGACCACTCTTTCCCGCTTCCATCAACAGCAAAAGCGCGAACCGTGTATGGATTATCATCCATAGATACATCTCGCGCGCCTGGGCTATCCTTGGTGATGGAATCTTCCAATCCCAATGCCCTTGTGTCTACGGAAAAAACCCATAGATTGTAGGTTGCATCAATATCGACAACGGATCTATTACCTGCCGTAGTGCCTTCAACGGCGACATCAGTCAGGTAATCAAGAACGCCGGGGAGTGCAGCATCTTCAATATCAACAGAAGTGCTGGCATCGGCAGTGCCTACGGTTGTCCAGTCTGTATCACTCGCGCGTTTTGCCTCCAAACGAATCGAGGCGATAGGTGGTGAATTTTGTTCAATAGTGTAGCCTGTGAACGTAAATGTTCCTTGTGGGCCTTCACTATCTGCGTTCTTCTCTGTGCCAACATCCACCATCAGTTTGAAGACTGCCGGATCCGGACGCAGGTAATTTTTGACGTGAACCGTCTGCTCTGGCGACACATCGGTCTGTATGTTCCCGAATTCTTCAGAAGGTCCATCAGGAGAACCATCATAAGCCAGGGCGTGGAGCTTATAGGTACCATTTCCTTCAATACCCAGTGCGCCGACATCAACAGTTACGGCGAAAACGCCACTGCCTTCGGCTGTTTCAGTGATCTCACTGATAACACCAGCATTAATTTCAGGTTCGCTTACCAGCATCACCGATTTGTAAGTTTTTCGTACAGCTGTCGGTTCAATGGTCAGCTTAAGAACCTGCGAAACGACTGACGGGTCGTGTGGGTCAAGGAGTCCACGAAGTGTGTAGCCGCCATCAGGATCGGCTTCAACCATACCAGCGGCGTTGGCAATGGCGGTGATGTTTGTTGGACCGAGGGGTTCAACATCATCAACATTGTCAACGGAAAACATTGTCGTAGCATCAGAGGGCCATTCCGTTCCATCCATACTGACAGCAAAAGCCCGAACTGTATACTGGTTGTCATCTTGGGAAACATCCCGTGCACCGGGACTTTCCCTTGTGATAGTGTCTTCCAGTGTAGCCGTATCTACGCTAATCGACCATGTTGTTTCACTACTTTCGATTGGAGCGTCAGTCCCCCCCGCAGCGACACTGACAGCTTCGCTAACAGCATCGACAATACCTGCATCACTTCCTTGACTCACCGTGCCGAGCGTTATCCACGCTGTATCGTTCTTGCGTTTGGCTTCAACTCGAACAGCGACGGTCCGTGGACCGGTCAGTGGCAAGGTAGTTGCGTGAATAGTGATTGTGCCTTGTGGAGCATCGCTGTCTGGATTACGCATCGTGATAGACGCTTCATCAACTTCAAGACTCAACACTTCTGGCGGGTAAATGCCGGCATCTAATTTGATAGCAAATTCCATCGGATCGGCGTCTGTGAGTTGGAGTTGGTTGGTTGCCACGGCACGCACCATGACATTACCTGAGCCCACTAACGCATTAAAAACAGCATCCGGGACATCCCACATCACACTGAATTCCGCCCCCATTTGTGTGCCAGCGAGTTCATCTGCACTGAGCGCGCCGATCGGCTGCCAACTACCATTTGCATCTTGGTATTCTACGACGATACCCGCTAAGAAATGCGGATTCTCGTCAATCTTGATAGTTAATGCCACGCCTTGTGTTGTATTTGCATAGATGGTACCGTGTTCATACCGCCCATCAACCATGCCATCGTTGTTCCGGTCACCAATACTAGCAAGGACTATACTCGCGCGGTTTATCTGTGCCGGGTCATTCGGATCAACGACTCTGAGGTGTGTAGGCGGAACGTAAGCCCCAACATTGAAAAGGCTATCAATACCCATGGCACGAATGCCGTAGTTTCCAACTAAGAGCGGCATTCCCTGACCTTGGATAGGCATTACGAGGTGATCAGATGGATTGAAGGTTACAGGGACAAGATGATCAAGAATGTCCACTGTAGCACCCAATGCATCAATTATCAGTTGGTATTGGTTAACATTCAGCTGGCTGAACCCTGTCAAAGGCTCTAAACTCTTGACGAACGGATCTGCGAATTGTTTTATCAGGCCGGCAGTTAAGAGCCCTGGGGTCTCATCAGTACCTAATATCGCCTCTAAAGATAGCGACAAGGCTGCCTGCGTGGTTGGATCAGACGCTGCGGCCACTCGTCCTTCTGCAACTGATCTTTTAACCGCCTCCCAGATATCAGATGCCAACATAGTGGATTCAACAGTCAGCGGTTCCCATGTATTTGGGGTTATGTTTGAATTCGGATTTCCATCTTCATCCAAAGCGATCATTTGGTAGAACAGGTAACCTATGCCTGGGCCGACATCAGCTGCTTTGGGCATGCCGACAATATTGAGTGTTGCGGCACTGCCAGCAGTTGGTGCGGTAGCGATATAGACATCACCGTTCTGGTAGCCAGTGGTGTTCGTCGTACCTGGACTAATACCGATGTCTGCTTCCGGTGCGCTTGTGTCGACAGTAACATTCTCCTGAATCCGATCAAGAACGTTCCCATCAGCATCAAGGACATCTGCTTTCAGTTGGTAGTTGGCATCAGCGATATTATCAATGTGTGCAACCCAGAGTGAATGCGTCTCAAGATCAACATTCGGCACGGTGAAGACAGAAGCCAACAGCGGATCAAACGTAGCCTCAAAGTGAGTCGTTAGATTGTTGGTATTACGGAGCAATATGCTCTGGATGCGATTTATCTGTGCCCGTGTGGCAGCATTCTGGATTTCAGCTATATCAATTGGCTGACCTGCCGAGGCTTTCAAAAGTATTTCACGACCTTGGGGTGAAGTTAATATCGCGAGCATTGCAGCTTGCAAATCAGGTGTGAATAATTGATCCACAATGCCCCGGTCCGCCAATTGGAGGTTACGCGGGTCTGGCATCGCCCAACCGTCAATCGTAAGGGCATGTTGATTTACTTCATCAAAGATACCTTCCAACGTAACAGTCTCCGAGTCCATGGCTGCGATAGCTTCACGATCCAGTGTCCTGAAAAGTACCGGTTCAGTGAGTATCACTTCAAAATAATAATAGGTGCTACCGCTAGTGGGTATACCTAATTCTACTTCCCAAACGACACCGTCATTACCTGCGGCGGGTTGCATGTCAACCGCGATGTATTCCCCTGTCGGTCCCGTATGTGAATACCGGAGCGTAACGCTGGAGAACAATTGTGCATTTAGGTTGGGCCATGCTGGTAAGTTGGTAGCAGCAAGGGTTTCCTCTAATCGGAAGGTATATGGGATGGTATCGGCTTGGAATTCATCTGGCGTAACTTCCTTGGCTTGAACCGTTGTGCCATTTGAGAGCTCAAACTCAACCCCAGCGACCTTCGCCGGAACACGTGTATAGAGGTGTAGGCTGTCGCTTGCCAAGTATTTTTGGTTTGCTTCTTCACCGAAATCCGTGTAGAGGAAATCAGTGAAGTTCGGTGTCATGGCGTTTCCGAAGTTCTCAGCGTCTAATTGAGGTGCTTCTTTGACGAAAGCCGAGAGGCGTTTTGACAGTAAAATCTGCCGAACCTGCTTCTTGGGCAGAAAACCCTTTGGAACGACATCAAGAATTGTGTCTACCAATACGTCTGCTTCAATAGGGATTCCTGTTGCTGCGATAATCTCTTCCACAAACTGCCTACCAGAGGCAGTATTCATAGAAAGACCTCCAAGCCGTGATTTACCTAACAAGGACATGTTCACAGGCATTACCGGCTCAAACGGTTCTGCTGCGACCATTGGCGGCGGTTCAACGACTTCCGGTTCAACGACTTCCGGCGGTTCAACGACTTCCGGCGGTGGTTCTGGTGTTCCAGGATCCGGCGGTCCAACAACCGGTGGTGGAGCAAGTAACGTCGCAAGTTCATCAATCGCTGCCGGATCTTGGAGCAGTGCTTGCACGTCTGCATCGGTGAGCATTGCCTGAAGTTCTGCATCTGTTTTCAGAAGCTCCACGAATTGCGGGTCTATGTCTGGAACAAATTGTGTTAGGAAATCCGGATTCCCAACGACAAGATTAATGGTTCCGGGATTCAAAAGGGGTTGAATGTCAGGTGATTTCAAACCCTCCAGAACTTGGGGTAGCACCGCTTGGATATCATCGCGCGCAAGCGTTGCACTATATTTTTCCAATACCCGTTCAGCAAGAGAAACGTCCTCTTCTTGCCCGAAAACTGTGTTCGGAATTGCGGTGTAAAAAACACACAATGTAAAAATCAAAAAACAAACAAGTGTTCGTTTTTTCATTAACTCATCCTCCTCGTTAAGTCTGCGCGCTCGCAAGACTAAGTACTGAGTTTCTTAGATGGGCAAGCGAGAATACGACAAAGACAACCGGGGTATGATGTTTGCCCATCTAATTAACATCTTACCAACGAGCATTAAAATTTCCCGATACCGATGTAACCGTAGGATAAAATTCGCATAACCCTAA
>RKRO01000313.1 GCA_007571355.1 Candidatus Poribacteria bacterium
ATTATGGGGGAGGATAGGGTCCGGTGGCCCTACCGGTCTTCAAAACCGGCTTGTCCATGCAAGTGGATAGGTGGGTTCGACTCCCACCCTCTCCCGCCACCTATGCATAATAATATGGATACGAAAAAATGACAAAAACACTTCCGATAGTCGACGCGAAAATGGTACAACGTCGGCATCCGTCGTGGGTTAAGGCGCGAATTCCGGGGGGTGGTAACTACGTTGAACTGAAAAAACTCATGCGGGACCTGCAACTCCACACCGTCTGTGAAGAGGCGCGATGCCCGAATATTGGTGAATGTTGGAACAGCCGCACTGCCACCTTCATGATATTGGGTGATGTCTGTACGCGTCGATGTATGTTTTGTGCTGTGAAAAAAGGTGCCCCCGGCGGCATAGTTGATACTGATGAACCGCGACGCCTCGGAGAAGCAGTCGGGTACCTAAAACTAAAACACATTGTTATTACCTCAGTTAATCGTGACGATCTCACCGATGGTGGCGCAAGCGTCTTTGCTGAATGCATCGCTGAAGCACGGAAACATCGCCCCGGATGTACGGTGGAAGTGCTGATTCCGGACCTCGAAGGGAATTGGGATGCCCTTGAAGTCATCGTGCAAGCACGGCCTGAAGTCCTAAATCACAATACGGAGACAGTCTCGCGTCTCTATCGGCGTGTCCGTCCGTATGCAAATTATCAACAAACACTGACACTCCTGCAAATCAGTAAGCAGCTCGACGCGCAGCTGCTCACAAAATCCGGACTCATGGTCGGTTTAGGCGAAACCGTGACAGAACTCTTGGAGACAATGCAGGATATTCGCAGTACCGATTGCGATATTCTTACGATAGGGCAATATCTCTCACCCTCTTCGCGCCACTTACCAATTCAACGCTACTACACGCCTGAAGAATTTGACGAACTCAGAGAAGCAGGGGTAGAAATGGGGTTTCGACATGTAGAATCAGGACCGCTTGTCCGAAGTTCTTATCACGCTGGAGAGCAAGCGCGAATGGGCAGCACTAACAGACGCGTCCATTTCAAGACTTAGACACTCTTCATGAGTGCGATTTCTGATCGAAAATTTTCAGTATTTACATAAAATCTGATTTTTGCTAAACTACTGTTTTAGGTGGCGAGTTCATATAGGTTAAGTATCTCTTTTCATAGGTGGGCATTACAGACGCACACCTGTCTTTACCGAGGAGAACGAATGATCCGTGTAATTATTAATGGGGCATGTGGTCGTATGGGACGACTCCTCATTCAAGGTGTGACGCAACAAGATGACATGGAAATTGTTGGCGCGATTGAATACCGCGAGCACCCACAAATCGGCAGTGATGCCGGTGTCGTCGCTGGTATTGGCGAAATTGAGGTTCCTATCACAAGCGAACTGGATGACGTGCTTAAAGCTGCAGATGTCGTTATTGAGTTTTCAAGCCCCGAAGCGACATTGCAGCATCTCAAGCAGGTTGTTGATGCAGATAAAGCGATGATAATTGCAACAACTGGGTTTAATGCTGATGAGCTTGCAACTGTCAAAGAACTCGCTTCTCATATTCGCTGCGTGATGGCACCGAACATGAGTCTCGGTGTCAATGTGATGATCCAAGCACTTGAGCTCATTGCTAAAGCGCTTGGAGATGATTACGAGATTGAGGTCATAGAGGCACATCACAACCACAAAGCAGATTCACCGAGTGGCACCGCACTGCGATTAGCCGAAACGGTCGCCACGGCGTTAGAACGGGATTTAGATGAAGTAGGTGTCTATGGTCGCCACGGTATCATTGGTGCACGCCCGAAAAAACAGATTGGCATCCATGCTGTGCGCGGCGGCGATATTGCCGGGGATCATACGGTGCTATTCGCAACCGAGGGTGAGCAGCTCAGTGTCGTCCACCGTGCCCACAGTCCTGAGGCGTTTGCGAAGGGCGCGATCCGCGCAGCGAGATGGGTCGTTAATGCTCCCAAAGGATTACATGATGTTAGCGAAGTCCTCTTTCATTCTCAAAAACACGGCTAATTGGATGTTGCAGTGTCGTTCACAAGTCCTCCTTATGCTTATCGTCCTCATCATTGTTCTAACCGGATGTGCGGATACAACGTCTAAAAAACAGATCCGGTACGAATGGAAGACCGTCATGGAAGGCGATTGGAGTTCTCACCTTTACGATGTGCATTTCATTTCTGGGAAGCAAGGTTGGGCAGTCGGTAATTCGGTTGAGGTGACACCAGGACTTGATTCTGCAGAAGGCGGAGAGAGCCTCATCCTCCACACGAAAGATGGGGGAAAAACATGGCACCGACAGAACAGCGGTGTTTTCGGTAAACCGCTGCGAAAAGTCTATTTCCGATCAGCATTGGAAGGTTGGTGTGTCGGTGAGGAAGGCGTACTCATTCACACTTCCGATGGTGGGAAAACGTGGGAGTCGATTGAAACGTTCACACAGAATAACCTCAACGACCTTTTTATGCAGAATGAAATAGGTTGGGTTGTCGGAGATTGGGGGACACTGCTCAAAACCAACGACAGCGGACAGACATTTATTGAGATTGATGGCGACGTATTTGGTCGTAAATCTCTGAAAAGTATATATTTTGTAAATGAAACCCACGGATGGATCGTTACCTACAATACGCCGACATCAACAGCACAAGAAAACGCTGGTTATATCTATCAGACGACCGATGGCGGCGTTACGTGGACAGAACAGTTCACCACAGAAGCTGCACTCTTCAGCGTTCATTTCATTGACAAACAGACAGGTTGGGTTGTCGGAGATCGGCGAAGCGTCTTCGCGACATCCGATGGTGGACAAACCTGGCAATTCATCACAGACGGAAGCAATCAACGCCATAAAACCAGTTACGGGCAACCGGAATATCTCGGCAATGAGCCGTTGCACACCTTTACACTCTATGATGTTGCGTTCACGGATGACCAGAACGGTTGGATTGTTGGCGATTTGGGAGTCATCCTCCATACGTCGTCCGGTGGGAAAGGAAAATGGAAACATCAACGCGGCGGACCGCGTTTTCATAACAGCGCGGATGCCGTCCTGATCGGCGTTGATTTCGTCAGCAGACAACTCGGATGGGTTGTTGGTGAAAACGGCACGATTCTACACACTCGCAACGGCGGCGTGACATGGGAGGCACAATCGAGTCCGAGTCATCTTTTGGTAGGGGTCTGCGCCGTTTCTCCGGAAGAAGGATACGTGGTCGGGGATCGCGGGGCTATCCTACGCACTGAGGATGGTGGGACCGAATGGCAGGCACAAGACAGCCGGACCACTGAGTGTTTCGGGGCCACACACTTTGTGTCGAAAGAAAAAGGGTGGGCAGTCGCGGAAGCCGGTGTCGTTTTGCACACCAGAAACGGGGGAGTTGTGTGGGAACGCCAAACTTCCGGGACCCAACAGGACCTGCTTGGTGTGTTCTTTGTGGATGGAAAGACCGGCTGGTGCGTCGGCAGTGGAGGCGAAATCATCCACACAGAGGATGGCGGAAAAACATGGCAACAGCAAAAAAGCGGAACGACTTGGAATCTCTTTGATGTCCATTTTACCTCCAAACGGCGTGGGTGGGCAGTCGGTCTGAACGGAACAATGCTTTCTACAGTTGATGGTGGTGCCAATTGGAAATTGTCACCGCTCAGCGAACGCTACCCATCTTTTCTTTTAGATGCTGTCATCTTTGTCACCGCAGAAATCGGATGGGTCGTAGGATTAGATTTACGCAGTTTGGGTATGGATGGGTTGATCCTACATACTGAGAATGGCGGGAAGACATGGCAACGCCAAGAGAGTCATACCCCCAATTTTCTCGACGATGCATTTTTTATCTCAAAAACAGAAGGCTGGATTGTTGGAAAAGAGGGGCTTGTCCTGCATACAACGGATGGCGGACAAAATTGGAGACCTCAGCACACAGATACCCAAACGGATCTCAAGGCGATCTACGTAAGTCGTGCGGACAGCGGTTGGATCGTTGGTCAAAATGGAACGATTCTCAAATATGAGGCCGTTCCCTAACAACACAGTGTGAACCGTCCCAGAAACCTGCTCGAAACGTCGTGGCGGGCAGCTCGGAGGCTTATAGAAAAAAAATGACAGATGAACAAAAATATCTATTCGATCTGCAAGGTTTTATCGTGTTGAAGAGTGTTGTTCCAAAAACAATGATTGATGCGTGTAACGCGGTGTTAGATCAATATGAAAAGATGCCTCCCGAAGATTATCCGCCGCCGCTGTGTCTTGGAACAGAGCGGACGGAAAAGGAACTCTACATCTCCAATATCCTTGAGGCAGACAGTGCCTTTAACGCGCTGATTGATATTCCAGAGGTGTTAGATGTCGTTCAAGGCGTAACTGGGGGGCCCTACCGATTAAACCATACCTATACGATTTATCGGTGGGGCGGCGGTTATACGGGACTGCACATGCACGGCACCCCGATTATTCCGAAATGTCAATACCACTGTAAAAACGGACAGATGGTATCGACCTTGACGAAGGCAGTCTTTCCGATGTTAGATTGCGACGTGGAAGACGGTTGTTTCGCTGTGATACCGGGCGCGCACAAAAGCAATTTCCCCAAACCGTGGGGAAACCACCCAGATGAAAATCCTGTGCTGACACCGATTCCGGCGAAAGCAGGGGACGCGATTATCTTTACAGAGGCGTTGACACACGGTTCTGTTATCAATATCTCTGGTAAACCGCGACGGACCCTCTATTACTGCTACAGTATCGGCTACATGCCGGATTGGGGCGGTCAAGGTTTGCATTTCAGCCCAAATGTTATGGAGGGGCTCACTGAAGCACAGCAATCAATCCTTCATCTTAAATAAAGGTAAATTTAAAAAATGGTTACAATCGCAGAACGATTACAGAAACTTCCACCTTATCTCTTTGTAGATTTACGTCAAAAGATGCAGGCAGCGAAAGCGCGAGGTGTCGACGTAATCAGCCTTGGCATCGGTGACCCCGATATCCCGACGCCAGATCCAGTCGTTGAGGCACTCGTACAAGCCATCCAGAATCCTGAAGATTCTGACCGACACCGCTATGGATGCGACATTCCTGTTGCAGCTTTTCCGCAAGCAGTGCTCGACTTCTATCAACGGCGTTACGGCGTTACGCTCTCCGAAGATCAAGTCGCTACGACACTCGGCAGCAAGGACGCGATCGTCAAACTATCACTCGGGATCCTCAACCCTGGTGATATCGGCATTGCAGCAAGTCCAGGGTACCCGACATATAACATCGGACACGTTTTTGCAAGTGCGACGACGTACTACGCACCGATTCTGCGAGAAAACGATTTTTACGTTGACTTTGATGCGATTCCGGATGAAATAAAACGCCTCGCCAAAGTCCTCTGGATTAACTATCCAAACAATCCGACGACGGCTACCGCTGACCTCGATTTCTTCGAGCGCGCCGTGGAATTTGGGAGACAAAACAGTATCCTTATCGCACACGACAATGCTTATAGCGAAAACACCTACGACGGTTATCGTTCACCCAGTATTTTGCAAGTAGACGGTGCTGCCGAAGTCGCAGTTGAATTCTTTTCATTGAGCAAAGCGTTTAATATGACCGGCTGGCGATTAGGGTTCGTCGTCGGGCATCCAACTGCTGTGAATGCTGTGAAGACAGTTAAAGACAATATTGATAACGGTTCACTCCGTGCGCTTCAGTTCGCTGGGGCAAAGGCACTTGCGACGGCAGAGAAGATCACACCAGCAATAAACGCTGTATACCAAAAACGGCGGGACGCTGTCGTAGATGCTTTGACAGAGGGCGGATGGAAAATAGAAAAACCGAAGGCGACAATATATGTTTGGGCACCCGTTCCCCCGCGTTTCAACGGCTCAAGTTGCGCTTTTGCGACAGCACTGCTTGAGGAGGTAGGCGTTGTCGTAACACCGGGACTCGGATACGGACAATGGAGCGAAGGGTACTGCAGAATTTCCTTAACTTATCCAGATGAAGTCATAGATGAAGCAATTTCACGAATTCGGGATTTCGCTCATTAATCATCAAGTGCCCGTTTTGAGGAAATGGCACTGGCGAGAAAAAGAGTATGATGCATACGAACGGTTTTTTAGCAAGTTTCAGAAATCTGAAAACGCCGGTTAAACATCTGATTTTAATCGTCAGTATAACTTTTGCTGCGTTTTTTGCCTGGGGTAGCACTAGGGCTGATCAAATCCAAACTTACACTGTTGCTGACGGGTTGGTGGATCCCATTGTTCCTGTTATTTTCCAAGACAGTCGAGGCGGGCTCTGGTTCGGTTCTGGCTCTGACGGGGGTGGCGTAAGTCAGTTTTATGATAACATTTTTAAGCCCTATGCTGGCTCACTCGACGGTTCTGAGGATATCGACGCAGGGGCACTGCTTGGACAGACGCAACAAATCGTTGAGGATAAATGGGGGCACATCTGGTTTCTCTCGAGGAATTCTTCGGAAAGATATGGCAGAGTGAGTCGGTTTGACGGCAGTTCAGTCAACTTTATCGGTACAGGGAATGTGCTCATCGCCGATCAGCGTGGCGATATATGGGTCGGCGAAAATCAGGTGCTAACAAAGTACGTGTCCCAAGGGGTCCAAAAACTGCCGCAAGCACAGCCGCATGAAATTATCGGTGAGAATCTGATACGTTCCACAAGTTTGACAATAAACGTTATTTTTCAAAGCAAAGATGGGACGCTCTGGCTTGGCGGGAGCGAAGGCGAAGATAAGAAAACTGGCGTAATTCTGAGTTTCCGAGAGAACACATGGAACCGCACGGTATTCGGCGGAGAAGGTGATACTGATGATGAAATAGACAGAGAAACACGGCGTATCCACCTGAATGTGGGATTCACGCGTCCTGATATGTCTGCCCTAAATGCTGACACGCCAATTGAGGCGATAGCGGAAGACGCTTCTGGCGATCTCTGGTTCGGCGGCGATAACTTGCTCCTGCGGTTTGATGGAAAAGACTTTGAACAGATTCTTCCAACTCGTACGCGTACCAGATCCAGGGAACGGAGACCGCCAAGAGGCGGCCCCACAGCCACAAGAAGACTCGTCTCCATCCAAATTGATACAAAAGATCGTCTCTGGTTTAGTGATGATCGCCCCACAAGACAGTGGAACGGCTCACGGCTGCAGTGGCACAGAAATCTACAAGGATTTCTTGAACTTGAAAATAAATCCGGCAATCTATGGTTTACCGATGGACGGGAGATACATCAATATGACAAAAACCTCAACGAAATTTCGAGTACTATTAATAGTGAGCTCGGAAATGACGCGGTTCAGACGATTTTTGAAGCTGTTGATGGCAAATTATGGTTTGGACACAATAACGGCGTAACAGTATTTGATCCAACCCCCGCAGTTAGCATTCATGCGGCACTCGGTCCGAAAAGGATTCATACAATGTATGAGGATAGCCGAGGCTATCTCTGGTTGAGTGTTCCAGGGAATGTCGCGCGTTATGATACCAAGACAAACTCATTAAGGTTAATTCCACTCCAAAACGTATCTACTCCAGACTCGAGAAGCACTCGCTCTGAGAGAAGACGTTTGCAGTCTGAAATCGTAAAAATATTTGAAGTCGGTGGAGATATCTGGTTCGTAAACCGACCGAGGTCTCGTTTTAATTCTACACGATATATGTTCCTCCGGTACGCGAACGCAAGTTTTGATCATCAAATCTCGATCTCTATTCGGACAAAAACCGGGCCCGGAGGGGAACGCTCCGATAGCAACACTGATGTACTTGTTACCGAGGGGGAACATGTATGGCTCGCTTTTGGTGGGCATCTTTTCAAAGCAGACGCAACAGGACTTTTGTGGCTTACAGAAAGCGGCGCGGAAAGAATTCTTTTTCAAAAAACTATGGACATCCAGCGCGGCACAAGAGATAGAGAAATAGAACCCGGGGCAGCTGCGATCACTGACTTATACAGAGATTCTAAAGGTAGACTTTGGGTGCATTTTGGGAACGGGAACGTAAAGCGATACCCGAAGAATATTGATAGGACTACATCTACAACGCTCTCTATTGCACCAGATGAGCTTAACCTTAAAGCAACAAAACTGCTAAAAACGACACCAGCGGGTAAATGGTTTTTCAATGCGGTGACAGGCAGGTTGATACGTTGGTATAGCATCGAAACCAGTGAACCGGTTGTGCTCGAGGGTGAGTCCACTACCGCCCCGCTTGCAGTATGGCAGAACCCAACAGAACAGAATGCGGAAATTACGTTCATCTTTCCAAATGCCCTTAGGAAATATCGCGGCACGGTGTTAAATGAGACTCAGGCTATTGATGAACTCGGTACAGTAAACGCCTCCCTGACCACTCAGGAAGGAATCCTTTGGCTCGCAACGTCTCGTGGGGCAGTCCGTTACGATGGGAAAAACGTGACAACTTACACAAGAAAAGAAGATGGATTCCTGGTGGACAATGTACGCGATGTCATAGAGGATAGTCGCGGGAATATATGGTTCGCAACGCGGGGCGGCGGTACTGTCCGCTACGATGGTGAAACCTTCCACAACCGAACAACAAAAAACGGTTGGGCACATAACAATATCTCAAAAATTCTGGAATCCTCCGATAAAGATATTTGGTTCGCGACTGAAAGGGGCATCACACAGTATACCCCCACGCGCGGAGGATTGCCAGAGTGTCGAATCGTCACCTTAGAGGCTGATAAACCTTACACCGATTTCTCATCCAGCTTAGTTCTACCTGCGCATGGTGCTAAAATTTTCAATGTGCAAGGCATCAGTCCACTTCGCGAAGAACTTTCCTATGAATTTAAATTAATTGGACTCGATACACCGACATGGACACAACTCTCAACGCTGGAATTCTCGCTTTTGCCGACCGGTTCTGACACATGGGTTCCGCTTTCCGCACTTGGATCCACAACCCAGCAGGTTTCGAGTAACAGTGGCGTTACACAGGAATTTCAGAATCAAAACGGTATTCTACGGATCCGATATACAGGTCTTAAAGCCGGGAACTACAGTTTCCTCATCAAAGCATTCCGTAAAGATTGGGCATATACCGCCCTACCGGCAGCTGTAGACTTTAGTATCCCACCCCCGATCTGGGCACGCTGGCGAACATATTTGCCGACGTTTGTTTTTGTGACTGTTGTGCTCTCTCTAATTGGCCGCCTTGTTGTTAACCGACGGCACACATTGCAGCTACGCAACGCGATGCGCCAAAAGGAAGAAGCGGAGATGCAACGCATACGTGCTGAGTTAAGCGAAGCGCAGAACATTCAGATGGGGCTGCTGCCTACGGAAGCACCTGACACAAAGGGATTTGATATTGCAGGCATGTCGGTACCCGCAACACAAGTCGGCGGGGACTTCTACGATTACCTCACGGTAGCGGATGGACATACGGCTATTGCAGTAGCGGATGCTGCAGGAAAAGGGTTGCGAGGGGCGATGACGGCTGTGTTGACCAATGGCATGTTATATGAAGTCTCGCGTTTTGAATCCGAAGCTGCAGTCATTCTCAGGGACCTCAATACGGGGTTGGCACCTCGAATGTACGGCCCCAGCTTCATCGCTATTAACTTGGCAGTACTCAATGAAGCCGAAAAACGGGTTGATTATGCCAACGGCGGTCAACCTTATCCGATTCTCAAACAAGGGACGGATATAATCGAGATCGAAAGCGGGGATCTGCCGCTTGGGAGTATGAAGCGAGTCGAATATGAATCCACTGCTTTCGATTTAAACGAGGGCGATTTCCTGATCTTACATACCGACGGTCTCATTGAGGCACTTAACATGGAGGGTGAGATGTACGGAACAGAACGGCTAATGGAATCAGTTTCGCGGATTCCTGATAGCTTTACTGCCGAGGAAACTGTACAGCACCTTGTTGATGATGCACACGCTTTTGTCGGTGAAGCGGAGCAATATGACGACCTTACAATCGTTGTTATCAAGCGATGCTCTACCGTTTAAGCGTTCCTAAAGTCAACAACTGTTTGGCGATACTCTTCAGGGAGACCGATGTCAAACCGGCGTCCCTTAACAACATATCCTGAAAAGCCTTCCGCCTTTCGCAGGGCATCTAAACAAGAAGTCAGTTGAAATTCGCCCCGCTCCCGCAGGTTATGGACGATGTTCTGCTCAAGAAACTCGAAAATCTGAGGTTGCAACACATAGATACCGAACACCGTCAAGAACTGATCTATATCCATTCCATCTACATGTAAATGCTCCATCGCATACTCAGCGTCGGGTTTTTCGTAAAACTCTGTCACCGAAAGCAGCGAATCTTCTTCTTTCCATGTCCCTGTAACACATCCAAAGTTCGATAGCAGCTCGATCGGTGTTTTCTTAAGTCCGACAACACTGTGTCCTACCTGTTCATAAGCCTCTACGACTTGTCGTGCACAACATTTCTCCTTATCCGAACCGTAGAGATGGTCACCGAGCATCAGAAGAAACGGTTCATTTCCAACCCATTCTCGTGCACAGTAGACAGCATGTCCGAATCCTTCTTGAACGTCCTGTGTGACGAATGTCACTTTGCTTCCTAATTCCAGTAGATAATCGCAATATACCTTGTTTTCTTTGCTGAGTTTATTGTAATGCTCAATCTGAGGGGGTGTTTTGAAAAACGACTCAAAGAGTTCTGTATCACCACTCTGAATGATAAGGCATACTTCTTCAATACCTGCATTGATCGCTTCTTCAACGATTGCCATGATTGCCGGTTTTGCACGTCCAGACTTGTCAATCACAGGGAAGAGTTCCTTTTTCATCGCCTTTGATGCTGGAAACAGCCGAGTGCCAAACCCCGCGGCGGGGATAACTGCCTTGCGGACAGGCCTGCCAACCTCAATCACCAGTTTTAGGCACGACATCTGTAAATCTTGTTCAATAATCTCTATAACGCGCGCCTGACTCTCTTTATCTTTCGCAATGAATTGCGCAGCCCCATCCCCCTGTGAACCGACACCCTTACCGCCCCAAATATACGGTTGAATCGGTTCATAATTCAGGACTTTGTGAAGTACCGGTGCTGTTAATTGGGAAGGACAAGCAGGTATAAGGTGTTTGTCGAACTCTGTCTGAGCCCGCGTCATCAGTCTGCCTACACCCTCCGCGTCTCCGTCGCAAAGGGCTTGATGTGCTTCTTGTGTGATCTGTGCGCTGAGAGGACCGAGGTAGTGTTGTACGTCTTTTTCTAATTCACTCTCGGCAAATGGATAACAGTGATTTAATTGGTTCAATATCAGGCGTGTATCTTTACCGGCACCAAGATCAACAATTACAAGATATAAGTCTTTCGGCACATTGAGCTCTTGGACATCAATACGGTCTCCGTCAAATGTCATGAGGACAGGGCGTTGGTATGCACACCCTTGGTCCATCCGTCCACAACGTGACGGTGTTGTCGTTTCGCCTTGGTAGGCATATTCCATTTCGCCACGTGTTGTCATCTTGAGATCGTAGGTCCGGTTGAAGGCGCGTGCGACCAATACGCTAATGGCTGCACTTGAAGACAGCCCTTTTTTAACAGGTAAATCGGTGAGATAATTGTCTATTTCCAACCCTTGCACTCGGTAGTTGGTTAAGATTTGATATGCAACACCGGCAGCATAGCTAAAAAATCCGCCCTTTTCAGCTTCCGCGAGGAGCGCACTTCGCTCCATAGGAAGACTATAGGGACCGTGACGAGTACCATCACTGAGGCTGGTCTTCAAAATTAAACGATTTGGATGGGGTTTAACCTCAGCGTATACCCCTTGGTTTGTGCTGGTTATTAACGTATACCCCTTTTCGAGCGCTGCGTTATATAGCCGGTACCTTGCTGCCCAATCGCTATGTTCACCAAATAGGCAAATTCTTCCCGGCACAAAAAGTTTCATATCGGCTCCTCTGGTTTTACATTCAAAATACAGAACCATCCATTTTGGGATCAACCTGAAATCGGTTCAAATACCTCTCTCAAGTCGTTCAAGGCAACGGATTTATGTGATTCTGACGATGCAGTTGTGCCCATTGACACCGCTGCTGCCATTCTTCTGCTTTTAGTAGGGTTCCGGGCGGTAATGCTTCGTTTTTTGCAATCGCAGAGAATGCACTGATCGCAGTCTCGAAATCTTGTTGATGATATGCATTGATACCTATTAATCTTCGCCCCTCTAAGGCAAGATCCCCATACTGTTGTTGTGTCAGCTGCAGTGGCGATGGTGCCTCAGCAGAAGTCGCTAACCTTTCTAATTGCGTCACTGCGCTGTGAAGGTATTGATTGCTGAGTTGCCACGCCTTTTCTCGCCGAAGGAGTTCACCTGTTAAGAAATAGGGCAGCCAACTTTCTGGTGCTGTTTGTAGACATACGGATAAAAGTGCCATTTTCTCTGATACAGGTTTCGACGCAACGAGGACACCTCGAAGCAGTGCTTGAAGCGAGTGTTCTTCTTGCATTGCACCATTCGGTTGGCCCTGGACGCTATCCGGATAAGACAACGCTGCGATTCGCTTCATACGCCGGTGCTCGAATGTCTCATATTCTGTTTCAATAGAAACGTAGGCATCCATCGCTTTTTCATGTTCGTTCTTTAGCCAATAAATGTCACCTATCAGCAGCAACGCCTCTGGGCTGAATCGCGTGTCTTCCGCGCTTGCAATGCGATTCGCTAAGGATAACGCTTTCTCGTAATCCTGCATCCGATACGCACTGTACATAAGCCCTCGTAACGTGCTTGGATTATCGGGTGCCGCTGATAGCATTGTCTCAAAAGTCTCCATAGCGGTGATGAAATCCTTTCGAGAGTATGCCTGCCATGCAGTATCCCGCAGCGCGGCCATTTCATGTGTGCAGACCTGTTCAAAAGCACTTCGCTGCTTTAAACGGTAGGCAGTATAGTTTGTATCGTCATCCCGTAAAGGGACACTCTCCAAAAAATCAATCCACTCCGTTTCCAGAGACTGGAGATCCTTCCCGTAATGTTTCACAAAGTTACCGGTGGGGAAAACACCTTTAAACTTTTCTATACCGTAGGTATCCACAAGAAACCGTACGAAGGAACCCGCCAGCAGATAACTCCGCGAACCGGCATGCCCCCAAAATCCGATTCCCATGATGGCTGACAACGGAGGCGCGATCTCCATCTCGCGCATCGCTTTTGCCCATTGATGCGCCGTAAGTTTACCTTCATCCCAATCTGCGGCAACCGCAATCCCTTCATGAAGCCCAATCTTCAGACTGACTTTCAGAGGCGACCACGGCACAGTAAAGACATGCGCCAATTCGTGCTTCAGAACGGGATGCGGAAAACCTTGCGCGTGGATATGAAACCCATGCCCGAACGGGTCTTCCACAGATGTGCTGCCTGCACCAATCAACCGCTTTTTCTGTTCAGGAGATGCATAGATATACGCGCGGACCTTCCGCGAGAGTGCCGCACCTTCAGGTGTGAGATAGGCAGACAACTGCGCGTACTGAAACTCACAATCTGCGACGATGTTTTCGATCTCAGTTTCAAGTTCGCGGGCATAGAAAATTTCAAAATGTTCGGTTTCACGGAAGCCGCCAAGTTTCTGGGCAATATCGCTGCGAGTGGGGCGGATACCTAACGCACTTGTATAGAATTGGAAACCGAGTAAGCAAACGATTAGCAGATACAACCCTACACGTTTTGCAGGCGAACTGAACATTTTACGCCACTTCAGTTGCGGCATCAATTCCGTGTCCCGACTGATTTCACACATACTCACGGTAAGCCCCAAAAATAGGGCTGCCCACAGT
This sequence comes from Candidatus Poribacteria bacterium, assembly GCA_007571355.1. Taxonomy (GTDB): domain Bacteria; phylum Poribacteria; class WGA-4E; order WGA-4E; family WGA-3G; genus WGA-3G. The sequence continues at coordinate 13,803 of RKRO01000313.1, forward strand.
AATGTTTCGGCACGAGCGATGAGCAGTGTGCTTGTTATCCGAATGACGAAATCGTAAATGGGGCCTGGAAAGTACCCGAATGTCGCGTGATACGCAAACACCGGCGGGTGAAATATCAGATTGATAACCACGGGCACACAAGAGAGCGCGAGAAATCCGAGATACGCCAAGTATGCCAACCATCGCCTCTTAATCCAGAACCCGAAGAATACGCCGGCTGCCGTCGCGTAGACACAACTGATTATCGGTAGTAGAAAAAAAAAGAGAAACCCTTCCGCAAAGTTGCAATTTTTAACACGGAGCGCGTTCAGCAAGATAATACCGAGCGGTAGCCCGAGTAAACTCAAGTTAAAGGTCAATGCACTCCAGAAACGCCGGGCGATGATTTGCCCGGATGAACCGGAGAGGGCATCGGGTTGCCGTTTCATCCGCTGTACGGCTGTTAGTGTCACGTGCGCGCCAGCGAAAGAGATGCCGAGTGCCAACGCGGCGCAAAACTCAAAAGCGAGGATATTGAACAGCGGCACGTTGGCAAGTATCAGTGCTAACACACCGAATGCAGTAAGCCACAGCCAATATGAAAAAGTCTTGTGTATTGTCAACTGTATACGCATTTTTGGATATCGAAAGTTGTGTTTATTCTCTATTTTATTCAGATATCCGCTCTATGTCAAGCAGAATTTAGTGCGTCTTAGCCGTATTCAGTTGTTAGCAGGCAGCGCAGAATAAAATAAAAGTATTGACAAATAACAGGTATGTGCTGTATAATTAGAGCGATTGATCTGCTGAATCCTTTAAACTTTCGCGTCCTTTTTTATCAATTCCACACCATTATCCTCCTTTGATCTTAGCAATTTTCAACACGACACACGCGGATTTTGCCGCGAGAGGCACCCAAATTTCAAAAACTTTCCCACAATAACAGGAGACATTTTTATGGAAAATAAGCGCACGGCTATCCCCGCGCTGCGATCACCTGATGACACAGATGTAACAACTTGGGAACTTCCCGAAAGCGCAATTGGCAGACTTGGACAAGGAATTCCACTTGACGTGGAATTCTCACCTGATAACTCGTATCTCACTGTTGCAACAAAAATTGGGTTCTGGATATATGGCACAGCAACAATGTCCCCGCGTGCCTTGTGGGGTACCGAACGCGGGATGTTTAATGTTGCGACCTGTTCGCATGATATGCGATGGATCGCTACTGGCGATCAAGATGGCATTGTTAAAATATGGGACACACAAAATGGGCGGTGCGTTAGAAAAATAGATTGGGGTAGCACTCGACGTGGACGTAATAGTGTCTTGCATGTCCACTTTTCGCCGGATGGTCAACATCTCGCTGCATCCGGTTTTGGACACAGCACTGTTTATACTTGGCACACAGGCGATGAAACGCCTCTCGTGAGTTTTGCTGTCGAAGATCCGAAATTCGACGACTATAGGAAAAGAGGCGTCGACTACGACCGCCATTTTCCTATCGCTTTTTCACCCGATGGCAATCTATTCGCGTTTGTGTCTGCCCCGGACACGGTTACGATTTCAGACATAAATGTAGGTAAGGATATCGCGAAGCTCACCGGGCACACTGCCCCGGTGCATACCCTCCTTTTTTCAGCTTGCGGGCAGTACCTTGCTGGTGCAAACGTTGGTGCCACGATTCAGATATGGGACATTCAGAACGAATCTCTTGCAATGATGCCAACTGCTTACGAAGGAAAGCGAGCGAGATTGGCTTATACAACTGATAACACGCTGCAGGTTGCCGACGTTCACGGAAACAAGGTAGTGATTTGGGATGCGTCAAAGGGGGAAAAGTTAGACGTATTCGAAACTGTTGGATACACAGACCGAGCCTCACGTTTTTCAAGCGACGGGACGCAATTCGCAGTCTGTAGCACGCGGGGTGACGTTCAAATCTGGAAAGCCGGAATTCCATCTAAGGTATCGTCATTCTCTGGATTTAAAAGCACCGCTTACTCCGTAGTCTTTTTGCAGGAAGGTAAGACATTGGTCAGTAGTCATTGGGGCAGATCAAATAAGGTATTTTGGGATGTTGCAAGCAGGGAAATATTGCGGGTGCTTCCACCCCTAACGGAACGCACCTCTTTACGGAGATCTATCGCGTTGTCCCCGTGTGAAGAAATGCTAGCTGTTGATACAAGTGACAGGAACGTTGAAGTTTGGCATATTGCATCTGAAACTTTAATAGCAGAACTTACCGGACATGAGAATGAGACTTATCAAATCAGTTTGGCGTTCTCGTCGACAGGGAAATCCCTCGTCAGTGCTGGAGCAAATGAGGCCTATGTATGGGATGTCGAGTTTTGGAAAAAACGGCACTCACTCACAGAACAGACAGGTTTAGTTGTAAAAATCGCATTTCACCCTGATGGAAACCTATTTGTTACTTCCGCCAGAGATGGAACGGCTCGACTCTGGAATGTTGAAACCGGTGAGCAGGTTGCCCCGCTCCCTCTACCAGACACGTTAGATGACACCTCCCTATACAGAGGTGAGCCAGAGGAAATAGAGCGAGTCAGCAATGGTGGGAATCTACAATGGAAGCGACATCAACACATGGAGTCCATTGTATTTTCGCCGTGTGGCACTCTGATTGCTGGCGGGCTCGGCACCTGGATCGCCAGTGGATTAACCAACGAAATCCGATTGTGGGACACAGACACGTTAGAAACACGGATGATCATACTTCCATCTCAAGGGACTATTCGTTCGTGGGCATTGACATTTTCGCCTTGCGGACGCTATCTTGTTTCCGGGGCTTGGTGGTGTCCAGGGCTAGATAAAGCACCTATTCGGATATGGGAAGTTGCCACCGGTGAGCACATCCACACCTTCTGGGCACATTCCACAGACGTTCAAGATGTTGCCTTCTCGCCAGACGGTACGCTCTTGGCAAGTGGCAGTTTTGACGGCACTATCCTGCTTTGGGACATGGAACCGTTCACAGGTTCGTAGAATCTTTAATTTTATGCGCTCCAGATTATCCTGAAAATCTCTGAATTCTATAAATCCTGATTCCGACAACTGAATTCTGATAACTGAGGGTTCATTGCCAAAAACTCAACACTTCTGCGTTTCTGTAAAATTTTCTTGCAGTTTAAAGGAAAATATGTTAAAATACGATGTGATAAGTTTTGCAGCGCGGATTAAAACCGTGCGAAGTAACATGGGTACAACTTGCAAACCAATACAGTAAGGTCGCACTTATAAGACACGACGCAACAGGAGGAACTGAAATGGCAAATGGATTCACACGATTTTTCAAGGCTATTTGGTATACGCTGACAGGCCGCGCACACGAAACAGCAGATCGAATGATGGAAAACCCCGAAGCCGTTAGAGGGGCTTACGAAGACATCATCGCCGATAAGAAGGGCAATATCCAGCGTTATAAGCAAGCAATCGGTCAGCTTATCGCACTTGTTGAGCAGAAAAAGGCCTCGGTAAAGAGTCTTACGGATGAAGTCAGTAATTTGGAAGAACTCAAATCTGGCGCAATTGCCAAGGCACAGCAGACCGCCGCTGATTTGCAAAAAGAAGGGATGGCACCAGAAGAGGTTAAGCAACACGCAGAATACACGCGATGCGTTACGGCTTACCAAGAATTCAATTCCAATCTCGAAGAGAAAACCGCCCGCATTGCGGAACTCGAAGGTGAGATTGAAAATGCACAATCGGATATTGATTCCCACAAAATCCAGATTACCAGTTTACATCGCGATTTAGATAAGATTAAGAGCGAGCAGTCTGAAGCGGTCGCTGACCTGATCACAGCACGAGAGCAGGAAGAAATCGCCGATATGCTTTCAGGGATTAGTATGGATGGTACCTCCGCTGAATTGACACGGATGCGAGAGATCCGTGAAAAAGCGAAAGGACGTTCAAAAGTCGCACAGGAATTGGCAGGGACAGATTCAAAAAGCGAAGAACAAGAATTTCTCGCTGCAGCGCGCTCCTCTTCAGCCTCCGACGAATTTGACGCATTAATCTTCGGCGCACAGCAGACGGATACGAAAACGGAGACAGAACCCGCGAAGAAGACAGAGGATTCAGATTCTGAGCTACCGCTCTAAAGCATTTTCCTAACAGGTTTGGTCTCTAAAAGAGAAGGGGGCGACACCTCATAGCCGTTAAAAGCCCAACCTATCCATTCCGATCAGAAGCCGGAATGCTCATTAATTCAGGCACGTCTCGTAGTCTTATCCTGTCTGGAAATATCCACGATCTCTTCTTTATACGCGAAGAGAACACTACGGATTATATTCCACTCGTCCCCTTTTTGATCCGCAGTTGGGACATTCCGGGGTTCATCCTAATCGTTTACGAGCTCAACGGCCCCATAAGATTTGCACAGGAATCGGAACGCGAGAAAGTTAAACAAGCGTTCAATCTATGGCGAGGCACAGCCGAGGCGGACCTTGATACAAATGCGCCTGCCAGTACATCGCGTTCTTCGCCGTTAGGCGGTGCATCGCAAGGTGCGGCTTTCGGCTCACTTGGCGCTGCCACAGAAATAGCCGATACATCTTTTACGCAGTACATGAACGATGCTATCGGCAGCCCGACATTAGCACTTGAACTCCTTCGGCAGTTTTGCCTGCTCTCCCGAAGCATAAATGCACAAGGTGAAAAACTGCTGCCCGAAAAACTGATCATCCTGATAGAAGCGACGGATATGTTGCTGCCTGAAGGCGAAATTCGGAGCTTGTCACTCCCAGACAGACACCGAGTCAGCATCGTTCAAGACTGGATCTCCGATTCCAATTTCATGAACGGCAACGATACCGTTATCTTTATCGCGGAATCGCCAAGTCTCGTGAATTCTCGAATTATCAGGTTGCCGCAGGTCGTTACCGTTGAAATCCCTGCGCCGGGGATGGCAGAACGCCAGCACTTTATTTCATGGTTTAATAACACGCCGAAACTCGTAGAAAAGCCTTTAAACCTTTGGGGCTCACAGGCACAACTCGCCATGCTCACTGCGGGGTTATCCTTGCAAGCACTCCGCCAGATGTTGCTCTCTTCCTGCTATTCTGGTGAAAAACTTCAACCGGAGGATGTTATTGCGAAAGTCTCTGATTTTATCCAAGCCCAGTTGGGCGAAGATGTTGTAGAATTCAAAAAGCCCGCGCACCGTCTCAAAGACATTGTCGGTAATCAGAAACTGGTGGATTTTCTCAAGACGCAGCTGATCCCACGTATTACCTCAACCGGTCCCGATGCAATCCCCGGAATGAGCGTTTGTGGGCCTATCGGCAGTGGAAAAACTTTTATTTTCGAGGGACTCGCTGGCGAACTCGATATCCCTGTCCTCGTCCTCAAGAACATTCGGAGTATGTGGTTCGGACAGACAGATGTTATCTTTGAACGGCTCCGACGATTGCTGATGGCACTCGTGAAGGTGTTGATCTTCGTTGATGAAGCGGATACGCAATTCGGCGGTGTCGGCAGGGATGCACACAGCACAGAACGCCGCTTGACAGGAAAGATACAAGCGATGATGTCTGATCCACTCCTCCGTGGGAATATCACATGGCTTCTGATGACGGCCCGCATCTATAACCTCTCACCCGACCTGCGCCGAGAAGGCAGGGTAGGCGATATAGTCATTCCGGTCTTGGATCCAAGGGGCGAAGATCGTGAAGCTTTCCTCCGCTGGACGCTTGCCAAAGTTCTGACTGCCCCGCTTTCTGAAGAAGCAGTTGAACGGCTGTTAGCATTGACCGAGGATTATTCTGCTGCGAGTTTCGCATCCCTACGTTCCGATCTGGAAGCCGCCAGTCTTCTGAAAAAAGACAGAGAAGCAACAAGCGAACTCGCGCTTAATGAAATTATTGCTGTCGTGGAAGATCGGATTTTGCCCAATATCGGCCCCATAAGACAGTACCAAACCTTACAGGCACTTCTCAATTGCACACGCAAATCGTTACTCCCGGGTGACTATTCGCCAGAGATACGTGAATCGTGGGTGAAACAGATTGCCCAACTTGAAGCCATCGGTGTTAGCGGCTAGTTCCACTCTTGACATGCTTGCCGTAGATTAAAGGCAATTCACTCTACGAGATGGAGCTCTACGAGGAAGCTATTGATGGCTATACCCGCGCAATCCGTTTTAACCCGGATAGTATTATCGCCTTTTACAACAAACAGTAACATCGGTAAGCGTGGAACCTATGAGAACCGCGCGTCAGTTGAGTTTAATAACTTCTCCACTTGCAGCAGACCGATACCCGGCGCAGATGATTTCCACGGAATGCGCAGCAAATTCGGCATTCATCTCACTCTCTACCCCGTTTTCAATACAATCCACAAATGCTCTGAATTCTCTCGGTCCATCGTCATTACGACTGACATCGATCCACTGCTGTTTCGGTCGCAGACCGATCCCCGCTTGTGTGCTACTCCACATTCCCATCGGATCAAGCGGATGCGGTGCTGGTGGTTCAAACGCTGGTTCCGCAGCGAAAACCTCCAAACGATTTGCTGATGCATCAAACGTTAAAGTGCCCTTAGTGCCTACAAGCTGCACCTTCCGAACACCGCCTTGCGCGTGACTCTGCCAACCGTAGCGTCCACCAACAATGGTAGCCGTAATTCCATCTTCTAAAGTCAAGACTAAGGCACCAAAATCTTCGAGATCGCAGCTGCGATGTTCCTCAAAGAAATAGTTTGCTGTCCCACCGAACACACGCTGCACCCGTTTCTGCGTCAACCAATTCACCATAGAGACCGCATAGACACCAACATCGAACATCTCAGGTTTCGCCTCAACGAAACTATAACGTTCCAACGTGGGGCTTTGGATTCTTTTTTCGCCGACAGGTGCGGTGCCAGGATGCCCCTTGGAGAACAGGACATCGCAATGAATCGCCCGTAGTTCCCCGATACGTCCACTCGTCAATGCTCGCTGAACCGTACGTGCCCAGGTGCTATGGATATTGCTAAACATCTGGGTTCGGACACCACTTTTTGCAACGGCATCGACAATTTTTTTCGTATCATCTGGATTGAGAGCCATCGGCTTATCCAGATAGACGTGTTTCCCTGCCTCAGCGCACTTTGCCCCGATGCGTCCACGGCGTTCCACATCTGCGCAGAGGCTGACAATATGTACATCCGCTCGGGCTAATGCCTCATCAAGGTCAGCAATGAACGGCAGATTTAACGCCGCTGCAAGGGAACGCGCCAACGCAATCCGTTCTGGCGGTCCGTCTAATTCATCAGCAAATGCGATGAGTCTACAGCGTTCATCTTGTGCAAAGATCAAGGCATAATTTTCTTGATGCGTGCGATGCCCACCGATTAAAAGCACACCGTATTTCTCGTGCTGTTGCATGTTTAGCCCTCCACAGTTATCGGTTGACCGCTCTCAAGTGCCTGCCCGATAGCATCTACTAATTCGCCTGTACCCCCCAAATTGGGCGGTACAGCATTCAGATAATGTCTACCCATCGGTGTTTCATGGTAGATAACGCCTTTATTCCCGACCAGCATAATGTCAATCGCTGTTTCCACATCAACTCGGTTAACACTCAACACTGCCATCTGTCCCCCGACGTAATGAATCATCACCGTCACCTGCGTTCCATCTGCGTCACCTTGTGCGTAGACGCTCGCCGGGGCAGACGGCATCCAACTGTTTGCAAGCGCAGCCATTTCTGCCGCCGAGGGTAGCAGATTTGTGCCTTGACCGGCAATGTGGAAAACACCCCGCAGGAACACTGGACTCCCAATCCGCTCTTTCTCAAGCACAGATTGAACCGACTTTTTAAGCAATTCCATTTTTTCTATTCCTTTATCGTAAAATCTAAAAATAAATGCACACTTTTAGGAAGGCAACCCCCCTTCCCCCCTTATCAGGGGGGAATAAGAGGTGCCTCGTTTCGGTAGGATGTGTTTCCATAATTATGGGCTTTACTATAAATAAAAATGAGTTGACAGATCAACTCGCCTTGTGCTATAGTTCTAAAAATCTTATCTAATCCAACAGAAACTGAATTTTGAACACCGTTCAAAATTCATCCAGAGAGCCAATCGTTAAAAAATTGGAGGAAAACTATGCCCTTGAAAACCCTTGAACAGCTGCTCACCGAAGCGAGAGCAAACGTTGGACACATATCTCCTGATGAACTCACAGAGTCGACAACGTCGATTATCCTCTTAGATGTTCGCGACGAACCGGATTACGAGGCAGAACATCTTCCGAATGCCGTTTCACTGCCGCGCGGTTATCTCGAACTTGATATTGATGAAGTCGCCCCTGAAGCAGATACACACATCGTTACCTATTGTGGTGGCGGCACCCGTGCGACACTCTCCGCACATACTCTAAAAAACATGGGTTACGAAAACGTTTCAGTGTTAACCGGTGGCTTCCGAGGCTGGAAAACTGAAGGGTTACCCACCGAAAAGTCTGACGCATAATCAACAACATTAGATTAGCACGGATAGCAGACCTTGTCAATACCTTATCGTAACATCCGAAAATAAATGCACACTTGGACAAGGCTCCCCCCCCCCCTTATCAGGGGGGAAGCAGAGGTGCCTCGTTTCGGTAGGATGTGTTTCCATAATTATGGGCTTTACGATAACGGCAGTCCGGGACGATTTCATTTCTACGCCGGAATCGTCCCGACTATAACAATCATAGCACGGATACTAAGGGAGAAAACATGCGCAACAAATATACCCTCTTAATACTGATGCTTCTCACACTTTTCATCGGTGACGGCATCGGGCAGAAAGAGCAACTCAACGTCTTTACATGGGCGGGGTACGTCAGCGATGATATTCGCGAGGGATTTGAAAAGGCGTTCGGCGTTACTGTCCTCGTGGACACCTTCGCCAGCAACGAAGACCTCCTCACCAAATTGATGGCAGGTGCGACAGGATACGACATCATCATGCCGTCCGACTATATGGTATCAATCTTAATTAAACAAAACCTGTTAGAAGAACTGAACCGCGACAACATCCCGAATTTTG
>RKRO01000559.1 GCA_007571355.1 Candidatus Poribacteria bacterium
CGTGAATTGTAGCACAAACTTCATAGTTTGTGCAGGATAGGACATCAATGAACAGTAGACCTTACATACGTCCAACATTTATCAAACTCACGTTAAAAAGAGGTTTGTAAGTTTGGAGAAAGTTACGTAAGAAATGGGAACAGCGTTTAAGAAAGCGATTATTGCTTTCATCGGTTTTATGGTCGTTCTGGTAGGTATTTTACTGGGTGTTATTCAGAACTACTCGCAATACGGATCACTCCCGGAAACGATACAAATGGTAGATTTTTCGGGGATGCTGTTGGCGGTCCTGGGTGCATGCGTCCTGAGTTTAGGAAGTGTCGCGCTAACTTTCTGGTTAGCGCGGGCGTGGGCAAGCGAACACCCCGAACTTGGGGATCGGATTATTCGCCTCGCGCTTGTCGTGAGTATCAGTTTAATTGTTGTTTTCGGAGGTTTAGCCGGTGGTTTGATTATTCTCCGCACGTTATGGACAATCGGTTTTTTTTAACTTGCATTTGTATTTTGTATATGGTATAATTAGATAATTGTGGTTCGGACGCAAGGGGCAAACTGTTCCATACAAACGTCCGAATGGATACAAAACGTTTTGTAGACAGCGTTCTCTTGTAGGCCGTAGCGGATGCGCGTGTTTGTCGCTTTCGCTACGCAAGGGGCTTGCAAGCGGGACGTTACAGTTTATATGAGCGTGTAAGTGGCACATTGTAGCACTTTGACTTGGAGGTGTCCAAAATACACTATAGAGGCAGACGTTCTCAGAAAACGCAGGAAAGGCAGAGTCGTTCAAATTATCAGATTCGAGCCAAAGAGATTTTACTCATAGATCAAGACAACAAGCAGGTAGGGGTCATGTCACCCCGTGAGGCAATGCGACGTGCTGAAGAAGTCGGATTGGATTTGGTCGAGGTTTCACCGAACGCCAAACCTCCCGTTTGTAAAATCATGGACTACGGGAAATATCAGTACGAGAAGAACAAACGCGCACGTGAGGCTCGAAAGAAACAGACGAAGGTGGTTTTAAAGGGGATGCAGTTCCGACCGGACACTGCCGAACACGACTACCAATTCAAGAAACGGCATGTTGAGGATTTCCTCAAAAACGGCTGGAAGGTTCGGGCAACCGTTCGGTTCCGTGGGCGCCAAACGCTTCACACCCAACTCGGCAGCAATCTGCTGTCCCGATTGAGAGACGACCTTGGAGAAATTGCCGATGTTGAGCAACCGCCACGCATGGAAACACGCATGATGTCGATGATCCTTGCACCGAAATCTCAATAATGTTTTGTCGTTGCACGCGGGTGTGAGGCGCGCGTTTGCTAAGAGTGCACGTGCACCGTTTTGTCAGATGCTTTTTTTGAGGCTATAATCTAAAGTTCGCTGTCCCATAGGACAGAAAGAGGAAATTCTGATGCCGAAGATTAAAACACATAAAGGCGCAGCAAAACGTTTCAAATTCACGGCGAAAGGTAAAATCCGTCGCAACCGGGCTTATGCTGGGCACCTGTTTATCTCTAAGTCCGCAAAGCAGAAACGTAGATTGCGCCAATCCACCCTTGTTGCACCCAGCAATGAGAAACGCTTAAAACGTCTAATTCATCAGTAGCAGATCGTCAGAAACACGGACGCAGCAGTACGTCCGTAGACGCAATCGTAGATGCGATCTCGGGAGCCCCGTTGATCGCAAGTAGGAGCTCTAAATGGCACGAGTAAAAACAGGGAGTGTGCGTCGGAAACGGCGAAGTCGGATACTCAAGCATTCCAAAGGTTATCGCGGCGGACGGAACAACCTTAAACGTACCGCTATAGAAGCCGTTCAGAAAGGCTGGAACCACGCCTACAAACACCGTCGCGCACGCAAACGCGACTTTCGGCGACTCTGGATCGCCAGAATTAACGCCGCCGCCAGATTGCACGGACTGACCTATAGCCGGTTCATACACGGACTGAAAACCGCTGGAATCGAGCTCGACAGAAAAGTTCTCGCCGATATTGCTGTCAATGACGCAGCCGGTTTCGGTCAACTCGTCGCCCTCGCAAAGGGATAGGTAATGCACGCACTGTAAACTTGTATACCGAAAGGCGATGAAGGGAATTATGTAAGCTGTTGAGACCTCTCAAGCAGAGAAACCGCGCCATCGGCTGAAAGCGCGGTTTTGAGAGCAATAGCCGAATTTCATCCTGGAGCCGTTAAAAAATAATGAAGCGGGTAAATTTCAATCAGAAATTTACCAAGCGGGGTGGTACCGCGGAAGTAGATGCCTATCGCTTTCGTCCCCAGAAGGGAATTAACCTTTATGGAGCGAAGTGATGGGTGTTTTTTTGTTGGGTGTCAGCTATACGGATTTAGGCGATCTTCGCCCAACTTACCGAAACGAACCACAAGGAAAATTAAAAATATGAAGACAGAATTACATGCGATTCAGGCAGAAGCACTCGCTGCACTAAAAGATGTTAAGACACCGGACATGCTTGAATCGCTCAGGATTACCTATTTCGGCCGTAGAGGAAAATTGACAGATGTCATGAAAGGCATGGGGAAACTCTCTAAAGCGGAGCGTCCAGAAGTCGGAAAACTCGCCAATGAGGTGCGCACGACGCTGACGGCAGCGTTTGAAGAGACAACGCACACACTGCACCGTCAACAACAGGAACAGCAGCTTGAGAGGGAAGCCGTTGATATCACGCTGCCGGGACGGAAACCCGCTTACGGGAAAGCGCATCCCGTGATGCAAATCTTGGAACGCATTGAGGCAATATTCCGACAGATGGGATTTGAAATCGTAACAGGTCCCGACGTTGAGACCGAGTATTACAACTTCGATGCACTAAACACACCCGCAGATCACCCCGCACGCGATTTACACGATACCTTTTATCTCACGGATGGACACCTTTTACGGACGCATACCTCACCTGTCCAGATTCGCGCCATGGAAAACCAGCAACCACCTGTCCGTATCATCGTGCCGGGGAAATGCTATCGCGTGGATTACGATGTTTCGCATACGCCGATGTTCCATCAAGTAGAAGGATTGCTCGTGGACACGCACGCCACTTTCAGTGAACTCAAAGGGATTTTGACCGCCTTTGCTCGACAGATGTTCGGTGACCAAACGCAGATGCGCTTCCGCCCGCATTTCTTCCCTTTTACAGAACCGAGTGCAGAGGTGGATATCTCTTGCACCGTCTGTCAAGGCAACGGGTGTCGGAGTTGTGGCGGCAGCGGATGGATTGAAATCCTGGGGGCTGGGGCGGTTGATCCAGCCGTATTTGAAGCAGTCAACTACGATCCCGGCGAAGTTACCGGATTCGCCTTCGGTATGGGGGTAGAACGGATCGCGAACCTCCAATTCCGGATCCCAGATATCCGCACCTTCTATGAGAACGATCTCCGTTTCCTACGCCAGTTTTAAAAGAAATAGGCACGCTTGTAAGTGGGGTTTGAAACCCCGATGCTTCGTGTGCCGCAACGCAGGACCCTATCTATGAACGTAACTTTAAATTGGCTTAAAAACTATATCGATTTTGAATTATCCGCAAGCGAACTCGCTGACCGGCTAACGATGTTAGGCATTGAAGTTGAATCGGTTAAGCACCCCGGTGCTGAACTTGAAGGTGTCGTCGTCGGCTGTGTTAACACTATCAAACCGCATCCGAATGCCGATAAACTTGTTCTGTGTCAGGTAGACATCGGTAAAACCGAAGAACTCCAGATCGTCTGTGGTGCCCCGAATGTCCGAGAAGGGATGCACGCACCCGTCGCCACAATCGGTGCAACGTTGCCCATCGGTCTGACAATTAAACGCGCGAAACTCCGCGGCGAAACTTCACACGGAATGCTCTGCTCCGAAAAGGAGTTAGCACTCTCTGAGGATGCCGCGGGTCTCATGGAACTCTCGACGGATATACCCGTCGGTACATCCCTGCCGACGGCTTTGGGATTAGACGATACCGTGTTTGAACTTGAGATAACACCCAACCGTCCAGATTGCCTCAGCCTGATCGGTGTCGCCCGCGAAATCCGCGCGGAGACAGGCAACCCACTAAAACTGCCACACGTTGACTTTAACGAAGATGAAACCGATATTCGAGAGATAACATCTGTGACAATTGAGGCACCTGACCTCTGTCCGCGCTATGCTGCACGTGTTATCCGAGGCGTTAAAGTCGGACAATCTCCAGCATGGTTACAACAAAGGTTGGAATCCGTGGGGATCGGTGTGATTAACAACATCGTTGATATTACGAACTTTGTCCTGATGGAATATGGGCAGCCGCTTCATGCCTTCGATTGCCATAAACTCGCCGAGAACCGTATCATCGTCCGGCGCGCAACAGCAGGCGAAAACATAACAACGCTTGATGAGATGGACCGTGAACTCACGTCTGATATGCTTGTTATCGCGGATGCCGAAAAGCCTGTCGCGCTTGCAGGCGTTATGGGAGGATACGATTCCGAGATTACGGAGACCACTTCTGATGTATTGCTGGAGAGTGCTTATTTCAATCCGTCAAGTATCCGTGCGACTGCAAAGGCGTTAGGGATGAGCACGGAGGCATCCTATAGGTTTGAACGCGGTGCCGACCCGGGCATCGTGCTCGCCGCACTCAACCGCGCGGCGCAACTCATCACCGAGTTGGCAGGCGGTAGCACCTGTAAAGGTATTGTAGATGTCTACCCGGGACAGCAACCCTTGACCGAGATTCAGCTCCGTCCGGAACGCGTCAACTTTGTATTGGGAACCGAAATTGAAACGGTCACGATGGTAGAAATCTTAAAGCGTCTCGGTTTCGATGTTGAAACCTCCGGGCGCGGCCAGCGGGTTACCGTGCCGACGTTCAGGTCTGACATTACCCGTGAAATCGACCTGATTGAAGAGATCGCGCGCGTCTACGGCTACGATAATATTCCGACAACACTGCCCAAGGGTGATATTCCTGTCCCTGCCCCAAATCCGAGCGCAGCGGTTCGGAAATGTATAAAGCATTCTCTTCTCGCCGCCGGTATGATGGAAGCGATCAATTATAGTTTTTGTGATCCCAACTGTTTTGACAAAATCCGTCTCACGGCTGACGATCCACGCCGCGAGGTCTTGAAATTGCAAAATCCGTTGAGCCCAGAAATGTCGGGGCTCCGCACAACACTGCTACCGAGTCTCCTCGAAAACGCGCAACATAACCGGAACCACCAGATAGACACCATCGCGCTCTTTGAAATAGGCAACGTCTTCATTCGCAAGGGAGCCGAGAAAGAACCGGAACGGGTTACGGGCATCCTCGCCGGACAAGTCGGAGAGGGTGTGTATAGCAACCCGTACCGAGAGCCGGACTTCTACGATATCAAAGGGCTTGTGGAGAGGATACTTGAGGTTTGTGGGATTGTTGATTACACACTGGAGAAAACGGACGCGCCGACTTTCCACCCCGGTCGCAACGCAGCCGTGCTATCGAACAACAAACGGATAGGGATCTTCGGAGAAGCACATCCAGAGGTGCTCGAAAACTACGATCTGCCTTACAAAGCGTACCTCTTTGATTTCGACATGGAAGCCTTAACAGATGCTGCGATATTCGCCAAATGTTTTGAACCTATCTCTGTCTATCCCAAGGTTGAACGTGATCTCGCGATTGTCGTGGATCAAGCGGTATTGTCAGACATGCCGACAGAACTGATCTATAAAACGGGTGGCGAATTAGTCGAATCCGTCCGTCTCTTTGATGTCTATGAAGGCGAACAGGTCCCGGAAGGCAAGAAGAGTCTCGCCTACGCGATCACCTATCATTCTGCAACCGAAACTTTGACAGATAAGGCAGTCAATGCCCTTCACAGTAAAGTTGTCAAGCATCTCAATCAAGAACTGGGTGCAGAACTACGGATGTAGCGGCTATGCAGGCACAGCGGATCAAAGACCTATTTTCTGCCATTGCTCGTTATTACGACTTTCTTAACGCGCTGCTAAGCCTCAAGCGTGACAAGATGTGGCGGCAGGAAACCGTCAAGGCAAGCGACGTTAAACCGACGCATAAGGTGCTGGATGTCTGCACCGGCACGGGTGAACTCGCGCTTGCATACTCGAATAAAATTGGGGCAGAGGGGTTCGTTATCGGCTCAGATTTCTGCTTTGAGATGCTCGTTATCGGCAATCAGAAACTGGAACGGCATACGTCGCGCCGTAACACCAACTTTCTAACAGCAGACACGCTCATTCTCCCTTTTTTAGACAATACCTTTGACGTTGTCTCCGTTGGGTTCGGTATTCGGAACGTTTCGGATTTAGAGATGGGGATACGCGAGATGACGCGTGTTGCCGCCCCCGGGGGCAGGGTCGTTATCTTAGAATTCACGCAACCTGTAAACCCACTGTTTCGGAGTCTCTACTATTTCTATTTCACGAAGGTCTTACCTTTTATCGGCAACCTAATCTCCCGCAACAAAGATGATGCCTACGGGTACCTCCCGCGCTCTGTTATGAAATTTCCGAATTGCGATGCTTTGAAAAAGGTCATGGAGCAGTGTGGATTGACGGATGTGCATTTTCAGCGGAAAACACTCGGCATCGTCGCTATCCACGTCGGAAAGAAAACGAAGTAGGCCTACACATGCACACGCAAATGCGACACATAACACCGGACAACATCCACAGTATCCATAACTTTGACACCCTCTTAGACTTTCTACGCGAGAAACTCAGTTGGCCAATACCGGATGATGTTGAACTTGAAGACATCGCCTTCCCTTGGAT
>RKRO01000293.1 GCA_007571355.1 Candidatus Poribacteria bacterium
GAGGTTTCCTCGCCCAGATGAAAACACAGACTCCCACGCATCCGCACCCACACCCTTACAAGAACACAGCGCACCCAACATCAGACGCAGAAACCCCAACCCTACTCAATCCTGCGGAAGCCCTCTCTAAAGTGGATTTCAGCGTTAATGAAACACGCTGCAGCGGACGAGGCAACCTTGAAGAAACACCCTATCAAAAACCCCCTACAAGAGGAGGGTCTCCGCAATCCCTGAAATGTCTCTTTAATGATTGACTTTAGGATAAAAATACTTCCGCAAAACCCCGACAGGAGACGAGACAGAAGACACTTCTCCACCTAACTCCTGCAACCAGGGAGGATACAAAGGTTCACGCTGACAGGTACTTGCGTTAAAAGATAACAGACCTGACTTAATTCGCCAACTCGAAAATAATCGGAATTTCAAGGCGCAGGCTATGACCTTCTTGTTCTTCAGGAAAAGACGGATAAGGCATGGCATTTTGGACAGCAGCGAGTGCCGCGTTATCCAGCGCATTTGAACCAGAAGAATCGGTAACGACAGGGTTCCAAATCGTTCCGTCTCTGAAGAGCGTAAACCGAACCGTCGTTGATGTCTCATCACTAAGATCCCGCACACGTGGTGGGAACCGTTGCACCTGTTTTATCCGATCGCGTACTGCCTTTAAGAATTCGTTAAACGACTGTTTCGCATCGCCTAAATTGACTGAAGCGAGTTCTAAATTCCCTGGATCGTTGAATTCCACTTGTGCCATTGTCGATCCTACGTCCATTCTCTCGACGATGCTTGTGCTTTCAAATTTCGGTACTTCAAATTTCGGCAGTGTTGTAACAATATTCGCTTGCCGGGCTACACCTGATATCCTTTTACCGATCCCTGCGATATTCGGTGCCATCACGGGACGTGTCGGTACATCACTCGTCGGCAGTGTGAAACGAGCGTTACCCATCGGAATTTTAGCACGCGTCGTGACCGCCTGTCCTTTGGGTGCCTGAATCTTAGAAAGCTTCGGTTGTTTCGGTTTTCGGGTTGTACGAGGCGGTGTACGCCGTTTCGGCTGAGGTTTCGAGGCTTCCAAAACAACACTATCTACTTTATCAGGGTCCATCTCTAACACTGTTTTGTGAATAAAGTAGATAGCGCCGGCAATAATTCCGATTGCGTGAAGTCCGATTGCAAAAGTCCATGCAATCCGGATCGCTTTCTTTTTTTGTTTTTGGGCGGCTTCTCGGTTCTGCCGTTGAACATCGGTAATCGTTATCATATTTTCCTTTCAATAACGCCAGTTTGAAAAAAATATGAGAGGGTTCCCAAGCAGACGCACATTCGCCAAAAAAGCAAGAGAGTCCCCGAAAAACAGCGATCTTTAGAAACCCAACCCCCTTCATCGCCCCTTATCAGGGGCGGAGGGTACCGCTCAGCGGAAAAGCAGCTGCTTTAAGCATTTATCAAACTCACGTTTTTTCGATTTATTTTTTCAGCAATTAGTCTTCATAACTCAGCAGCTTGTATCCATTGTTCTTAACAACAACCGAGCCGAGAATCTTCAATTCCCCTTTTTCGCCAGCAGCGTTTTTTAACATCAAAACGGTGCCGCGCAAAAGTTGAAACCCTTTATAAGTCTCTGTAGGTCTGTCAAAGCGGATGGCCACGAATTCCAGATCCTGACCGCCATAACGGGCTATCCACTTTTTCATACCGATGTTACATTTCTTATTCAGATTCGACCACGCAAAATCACCCGGGAAATTATTGGGGGGTCTACTTGCGGGGAATGCCGGCCAGATCCAATCGAGATATTCTTTGCGCTGCACACGCAAACGGTTCAACTTTTCTATGTCTTTGTTATTAAGCGCGTCAACGACTGCCAGGCCGAGTTGACCCGGCGAGTCGAGGCTGTTTTCCCAAATCGATTTCTCACAGCCAACCGAACTGCTGTAAAAAAGCAGTACGGTCAATAGCAAGTAAAAGGTGTGAACCAAGCGTTCACTAATTCTGGTCACTCGTTGTCCATCCCGTTGTCCAATTGTTGGATGAGCTCACACCCCCGATAAAGTTAACCGGTTCAAAAAAAACGTCAGTCGGTGGCGATGCTGGCGAAACGGCATTAGCCCCGGCACCAGGTGTGAAGTTCGGAGCACGCTTGTTGAAGGGATCTGCCAAGCCCGGGTCGGTTTCCTTATTCCCGTTTTTCAAGGCAAAAGCAGCTTCGTCAAATCCGTCATCGTCCTTTTCGTCTCCGAAATTGCCTTTACCATTTGCAAAGAAAATACTGTTCTTGACAACCAGATCGCCGCCTTCGGCTTGGGCAATAGACGACTCACCATCAATGTCGAGTCCAACCTTATTGAAACCTGTGACAATGAAGTTGGCGTACGTGCCAGCAGCACCTTCACGGATCAGCATGCCGTTGTCACTTTCGGCTCCAGATGGATCACCGACGAGTGTTACATTATAGATCGTTGCAGCGGAACGCGGGGTCGCTTCGTTATTTTTACTGCTGTTATCAACTTCAAACCCGTTATCTGCGTCATCACCATACTGTTGGGCAATCCAGAATTGACCCTTACCGGTCCAACCGTCTGTCCAGTCAAAGGAGTCGTCGCGGGCTCCCGTCACGAGGGCGTATTTAAGATTGACAGTGCCACCGAAGAATTCAATGCCATCATCTTGATTCATGTGTACCTGGATGTACTCTGCGACGGTACCGGATCCAACACCTTGGAAAGCGATACCGTTTAGTTCGTTATCTGGGCTGAATTCGATACCAGCGTACTCGATACGGACATAGCGCAGCACGCCGCTGCTATCCGTCGGGTTGTTTCCACCGAAGGCACCCGTGTCCCCTTCACCGAAGGTTACACCTTGGTTCGTGGGCGCGCTACCGTTGATAATCAAGCCACCCCATTGGCCCCGTGCACGGTTCCCAATTGCCGCGTCACTTGACATAACAATCGGGGCATCCGCGGTACCCTCTGCCATAATTTTAGAACCTTGAGCGACAATAAGTGTACCGTTGCTCGCCTGCTCACCGAAGATTTCAACACCGGGTTCAATCGTTAACGTCGCGCCGCCTTCAACAAATACAACACCTTTGAGGAGGTAAACGTAAGGCGATGAGAGCGTTGTATCAATTTTCAATTTACCATCAAGGACAACTACGTTATTAACAAACTCAAATTGACGATCGCCAAGTACAAGATATTGCTTTCCGTCAATATCATTAATTGTTCCTTCCGATCCGAGTGTTTCCTCCGTTCCTTCGGTTTCTTCTTCGGTACTACCACAACCGACATAAGCAAGAGTTAACCCAACCGTGAAGATAGTCATTAGCAGGAACAGCCAATGCTGAAACAATCCCCGTTTCCCACTGGAAGCAGGGGTAGACCCAATATTTAACATTAACGAACTAAGCTCCTTTTTGTTTTTTAGATCCTTAACCGCTAAAGCGGAAAGCACGCATAATCGCGACTCAGCGATCCAAAACGCTATATTTTTTTTGTTGCTGTTATAGATTTCTCTTGATATTAAAGGATACCCATAAGTTGTTGCAAGAAAATGACATTCTTATGATTTTTTCTTTCACCAGTCTCTGAATGGCGGGGTTTGGAACCCCGCCTGCAAAGTGTGTCAGCCCTTTCCCTATAGGTTATAACTGACCCCCAACGAGAAAGACCTCCCAATTTTGTAACGGAGGTAATCTGCATCTCCCATCTTATAGTAAACGTCTGGATTCAGTAGGTTTTTTGCCGAGAAACTCAACTTGAAGTCGTCAGCAACGACTCGGCTGAAAGTTGCGTCTAATTGCCCGCGCGCTTGCTCATACACGTCTGGTACACCGTGGTTCCCCACTTCAGAAAGTCTATTTCCAAAGACGTTATATGTCATCGCACTCGAAATTCCCCAGTTCGGATTTTCATAACCGACGGACACATTAACAATGTACGGACACTGTCCTTGCAGCGGACGTTCGAATGAAGTCTGAATCCCGATACCCTCTGGCAAGACAACCTGTGAGGAGATCAGCGCAACATTGGTATTAATCGAAAATTTGTTTAAAGCTTCTGAGATAACACCCAAATTCTGACGTGCCTCTAACTCCAAGCCGTAGTTGTGAGCACCTTCTGCGTTTTCATAAGTGATTCGGACCTCCGCTTGCGGTTGAACGATCTGTTCAATCGGTTTCTGGAACCGCTTATAGAACGCACTGACTGCCACCACACCACCCATCTGTGGAAAGACTTCCCATCGGAAATCGAAATTGTCGATCTGTGTCCGCTCCAAATCCGGGTTCCCCAAAATGGTTCTACCGCCAACAAAATCAGTAAACTCAAACGGTGCAAGTTCACGGAAGTCCGGACGCGTGATTGTTCGAGAGGCTGCGAAACGCAAGTTCATCCGCTCTGTTATACGATACGTTACATTCAGCCCCGGCAACCAATCAAGCGTCTCCAAACTTGCATTAATCTCCGTGCGCGTCGCTGCAAACGGATCGAAGGTCGTAACTCGTTGATCCGAAGATTCCAAGCGCACACCGCTCATCATCTGCCATCTCGGACTCAGCGGCAGGTCAAGCATCAGGTAGCCTGAATAAATATTGTGGTCAGCGAGGTAGTTATCCGTAGAACGAGTGGACTCACGCAGCTCAAAGACACGTGGTGCTATGTGTGAGGATTGGAAGAGTATCTCCGGGGGGGCGGATAGGTTCACGATAGCGTCTACTTGGTCGGAAGGTAGAAATCTAAATCTCCGCACATCAAAGATTCTGGTTCTATCTCGGAGCAACCCGCCAAATTTGAAAAGCCCGTCTGTGCCGACCCGAACTTTCCAATCAACACGGGCGTTATACTCATCGTCCTCAAGATCAAAGAAAAATCGGCTTCCGCTATGTGTGACATCGCGGAATAGGAAATCGTTATCCCTCTCTTCATAGATATTCTCGCGTGTATCGGGTTCATCCCGTGAGGCACGTGAATAGGTGAGCCGCCAATCCATAGACACATTCGGTTGTTCGGGACCCTCTAACGTCGGTTCGCCAAAGTTGAAATCGTGAGCCCCTGCGAACTGACCAGAAAAGAGTTGGCGTTCAACGTATCGGAGGCGTGTACTCTTCATATCCGTGTTTCTGTCTGCGTTGAAGCCTTCCCACGTTCGTACCTCATCTTCCGCCGTATGTGTGAAAAGTGAGCGGAGGTGGACCTGATGTTGTGAAGAAAAACGGAGGCTCGTGTTTAGGACCGTCCCCCAGTCTACTTCGTTCCCGGTACGTTCAACTTCGTATTCAGTTACGCGTGAAAGTTTCTCGCCCAAACCGATCCGATAAGCATTGCGATGCTGAGTCCCGTAACTGTGGCTATTGCCGTAAGAGATGACACCTAAATAACCGAACTCTTTACCGAAAAGGGTATTGCTGTTACCGAGACTGAATTTATAACTTTGGTTGGCTGGTATCGTTACCAACTCCGGTGACCAAACATTCTCAAAAGATTGTCCAAACTCCTGAATCTTTTCCTGTGTAAAACCTGCCGTTGTAAAACGTCCACGTTCACGAATCGGGGTATCCGCTGCCTCTTCTTGAATAATACTCGGTAATGCCCGTGAACCGTCATCAAATCCTAAAAAATCAAGATCGCCCCCTGGATACGTTAAACCTTCTTGTCCAGTTGCCTGTGTGTTAAAACCGGTTGACATGGACAAGGACATCGTTAGCTCTTCAGGAAAATCCTTAGTGAGCACTTGCACCGAACCGCCAGCAAACCCGCCCGGTTGGTCTGGTGAAAAAGTCTTTACGGTCTGCAGGCTCGCAAGCAGGCTTGCAGGGAAGATATCCATCGGGACAACGCGTCTGTTCGGTTCCGGACTCGGGATTTCGACGTTGTTCAGAAGTGTGTTACTATAACGTTCACCCAATCCACGCACAAACACGTAACGTCCACCTACAATGCTAACGCCTGTTACCCGTTTAATCGCCTCGCCTGCAGACGCTGCGGGGAGTCGGCTCATCTCTTCTGTACTTATACTGTCCTCAATACCTGAGCTGCGCATCCGCTGTTCCAGCAACCCGCGCTCACTCGCTTGGCTCAGTTGTACCGGCATCTTAATCGCATCAAGTTTCACCACCTGCGGTACCATTAACATTCGGATCGGCTCCAGTGTCTTTCCGGGTTTTACTTCCAACTCAGGAAGGGTATAGGGGTTATAAAACGGGGCAGTCGCCTGAATCCTGTAACGACCCGCCGGTAATTCCAACGAAAACGCACCCGTTTCATCAGTTGTTACTCGGATCTGGGTATCAGCAACTCGAATTGTAATTTCTGCAAGCGGGACATCTGTTTCACTATCCACAACAATACCGGTTACCCTGATGTGCTGTTGCGTTTCATGGGTATCAGCGTCTGCTTGACAGAGTGAAAGTAACGCGCCGATCCCCAAAAGCAACATGCCTATACAAAGGCATCCCTTGAAGGATAGAGATCGCAAACCCATATTAAGAAGGCCTCTCATATTATTTTTCTATTCCTTTAGGCAAACTTGAAATCCTCACGTAGTTTGATAGAAGACTTTCAAACGCGCACACGGATTTGGCGATAATCAATCTATAACTGCAGCGCGCCGAAAGGTGCTTCTCCCACTATTCCATTTTCAGTCCTATTCCAACGATAAAAGAATTATAACGCCTGAATGCAACAAAAATGTGTGTTTTTTTTGCCAAAAAAAAATAGAAAAGATACCGAATACTCAG
>RKRO01000145.1 GCA_007571355.1 Candidatus Poribacteria bacterium
AGGCGATGGTGCCTCTGTTCATTCTCAACAGTTTGATTGAAAATGGCATAGGCGCGGTCGCCTCATCTCTGAGGGAGTTGCTTTATCTATGCCCAAATTTAATTCGGATTTTTGGGAGATTCCGGTCCCACCAGAATTTTTTGACCAGCTCACCACCGAAGACTATTTCTGGTATCGAGCCCCTGATGACGAATATACGGCGGCACGTCGTGCGAAGCGGCAGGCAGTCTTAGAACAGATTCGTCAAATTATCGAGAAGGAGTTAACCGAACGTCAAATCGAGTGTATCCAACTCTACTTCTATAAAGGTAAAACGCAAGAAGAAATTGGAGACATCCTCGGGATTTCCCGTCGTGTTGTGAGCCAACACCTCTTTGGTGTTACACGCAACGGCAGGCAGGTAGGCGGTGCGATTAACAAAATCCGAAAGGCGTGTCGAAAATTAGGAATAGAATTTCCGTAGAGACAGGAACAGAATCTATAAATACGACAAGTGCCCTTTACTGTGAGCGGAAACTTCTCGCGGTGAAGGGCACTTTGATTATACCATTTGAAATAATGTTATCAGGTTACTGGTTTTCGTGGAACGCGTAGCACTGCGCAACAAACGAACAGTTTGTTCTACATCAAGGGTTACGCAATTTTGACAATAACAAGGTTTCTGGGAGGGGAACCGATAAAAAATCCACACGGTTCCCGGACACACCCTAACAGGTGCTGCTACAGGGAAGCAGCCTGCGTAAGTCCTATACATTAAGAGGGATTTATTAGCAGAATGGTATTACTTTCATGCTGAACACAGAAAGTGTTGTTCAGCTAAGAACTGCTTTCCTTGAAGCGATAGCCGACCCCGTGCACTGTCTCAATATGTTTGCCGAATTCGCCGAGTTTACGTCGTAAACGGCTGACATGTGTGTCCACCGTCCGGTCGATACCGTAATACTCCTGTCCCCATATCACATCCATCAGAATATCCCGTGTAAAGACGCGTCCAGGTGAACGTGCAAATAGGGTGATCAATTTAAACTCGGTGGCTGTCAAATCTATTGGACCGTTTTCGGTGAGTACCTGATGTTTATCGAGGTCAATGATGAGTCCGTGTGTTTCAATCCGTCTGGTGCTTTCGGTCTGTTTACCGGCTTGGATACGGCGTAGCACAGCGGACACTCGTAACACTACTTCTCTTGGACTGAAAGGTTTTATTATATAATCGTCAGCCCCGAGTTCTAACCCGGCGACTCTATCTTTTTCTTTGGTTTTCGCGGTTACCATCACGACGGGAATATTTTTAGTTCTTGGATCGTTCTTTAGTAAACGACAGACGATCATGCCGTCTACTTCTGGGATCATCAGATCGAGTATGATGAGGTCGGGTGGTTTTTCAACAGCTCGGTGCAGGGCATCGGCACCGTTGCGGACGTAATCGGTTTCAAAACCTGCTTCTTGTAGGTTATATCGCAGTAACTCGGCGATGTCGCGTTCGTCTTCAACAATTAGAATCTTTGCATCCATTTAAATAAAACTTCCTTGCGGTCAGTTTTTGTCATCAAGTAATGTGAGTTTTATGTAGCGTCCACTGTTAACTGCACAAACTAAAGGTTTGTGCTACAATTCACGCTTCTGTGCTGCGAGAATAGAACCCGCAACACCTCTGAAATAATTAATCAAACTGGCGTTATCAAGTACTATTCTAACAAATAATGCAGATATTGTCAATTTTTTGAGGTAATTTGCAAGGTGATTTCGTTTAAAGAAAGATAGTGAAAACAATCCGAGAATGTGCTATTATTTAAAGTCGTTAGGGCTTACGCAAAATGGAAAGAGGTGGCACCCCATTAAATTGGGAAAAATATGTCTATGCCATCAAGGTGGGTTTGGACGTTCAGTTTTGGTTTCATCTGTCTGGTTATAGGACTGACTTGGCTCTCTCGCGAGTTTTGGGTATGCATGAGCTCACAGCAGCTAATTCTGTTGTCCAGCAACGTTATGAGACTGATTTTAAGGAACGCCTTTCGGTGGAACTATAGTTTGGACAGTTTCTGCCTATTTGGTGTCGTGTTTTCAAGGGTATTCTATTTTTCTACAAGTTTTGAAGAGTGGTAAATGCGTAGAAAAAGCAGAAATATATGGATTTTAGCGTTTGCAAAAATTCCCTACGAACTGTCGTTTTCCTATCCAGTTTCAGGTGTAACTGAAACAGCCGACACTGCTATCAATACAACAAGATCACCGATTTGGAAGGGACAGTTATAGTCGGTTTGGACGAGGTAATGCTGTCCATCCACTTCGACGCGATGTGTGTAGTTGTGTCCCTTAAACGCCTGTCCGACGATACGTCCGGTTCTTGCGCCACTGCTCCAAGCATCGGATGCCAGCATTTTTAGACATTCTGGACGGATTGACAGGAGTGCGTTGCCCTCGGCTTCACCGTCTACCTTTACGCGTCCGAAGGGTGTCTGTGCGAACCCGTTTTGTACGTGTGCTTCAATGAAGTTCGTCTGTCCAAGGAAATCCGCGACATAAGCCGTTTTCGGTTGGTGATACACTGTTTCTGGTGTTCCGACTTGTTCAAGCGTCCCCGCTTTCATAACGCCCAATCGTTCAGCGAAACTCAACGCCTCTTCTTGTGCATGTGTGACGAGAATAGCACTAATACCTTCTGCTTTTAGCAGGGTGCGGACTTCTTCGCGCGTCGTCTGTCGTAACCCTTGGTCCAGGCTTGAAAACGGTTCATCTAAGAGGAGCAGTTTAGGACGTGCAATGATGGCGCGTGCTAACGCAACGCGCTGCTGTTCGCCCCCCGAAAGGTGATGTGGCAAGCCGGATTGAAGGTCTATCAAGTCAACCATCCGCAGGACTTCTAATGTTCTCTCGCGGCGTTCCTTTTTGGTTACTTTTCGTAGGCCGAAGGCGACGTTCTCGAAGACGTTTTTGTGTGGGAAAAGGGCGTAGTCCTGAAACACGAAACCGATACCGCGGGATTCGGGCGGAATATAGAGGTCGTCACTTGCGAGTATCTGTTTATCCATGGCAATTGTTCCAGTGTCTGCGCGTTCAAAGCCTGCGATGATTCGTAAAGTGGTTGTTTTTCCACAGCCGCTCGGTCCCAAGAGCGCGAAGATTTCGCCCGGGTATACGTTGAAACTGACTTCTTTGACGATTGGCGGTTGGTTAGCACCGAATCCTTTTGTAACTGAGTTGACTGTGAGTAAGGGTGTTGGCATTCGTGCAATTTCCAGTTTCAAATTGTGGGGCAGATTCTTTAAACTAAAGCGTGTGTCCTGCACCGGATGATGGCATATAGAGGTTCAACGCGAAACTGATGAGGCTTAGAAGACTGCGCGGGATGTAATCTCCTAAAACGAGTCCGAGGAAAAAAGGGATCGCTTTGCGGTACGTCTGCCATCCCCAAAACCGAAGGATAAGGAACTTGATGAACCAACTCACCATTACTGGGAACCAGAAATAGATCAAGCCGCCCCAGGATGCCCCGGAAAGCACGTAACCGGATGGGTGAAGGGTCCACCACAACAAACGTGTCCTCAGGAAATGGAGAAGGAACACAAAACCGAACCCGCCACACATAAAAGTGATCGCGCTGACATCCGGTTCTTTCGGATGCTGAAGCCAGCTCTGAAGTGGGTTAAAGCTTTCCCATCCGAAGCGTCCGACGACACCTTGGCATTGCGCCAGTACGCCATATTGGTATGCCACCTGCAAATATGTCCAGAATGTCGCGAATGCCCCGACTCCGATGGCGAGTGCCATCCCTAAGATCAGGGTTTTACCGGGCATGCCCGACCGTTCGCCGATCCGTAGCGATTCAATCTGATTTGGCATCGGATGTGAACGGTTACAACGGTTGAAAGCATAGAGGAAGGTCATTATTGTGAGATTTGCGGACCCCAATTGGCGTGTTCCGAACATGCTGACCATCATCTGCCGAGGGTTGATACCGATAACTTCATGGTACGGTGGGCCGAGTTCGGCACGCACGCGTCCGATTGCTATAGCGAATGCTATGAACAGCGCGTAAAATACGCCTATTGCCCATAGTGACATCCCCGCAGCATAACAGAAACCGCACACGAGTCCGATGCTCAGTAGCGTCAAAACCGCCAATGTCCGATAGGAGAGCGGTTCTCGCTGATCGTCGCCTCGCTCCTGCCCGATGACGTGTCGCAAGAAATGGACGAAGTGGCGGCGCGCCATCCAGAGCGTCAACACAGCGATACCGACCCATGCCCCGGAGGCGCGATCGTTGAGATGTAGAACGCTGATGTTTGTGACACCGATCGCACTGGCGATGACACGTTCGGCACGCGTCAGCCAGAAGAAGAACCATGTTGAGAATGCCAGATCAAGCGGCATGAAGTAGGTAAGTCCTACAATCGCGAGATTAAAGGACATAGAGGCGTACCCGATGGCGTTCCATGGACGCTCAATAAAATGTCGGTCGAGCCTGTAGTTCGGCGGTAGTGCCGGAATGACAGGAAAAATGTCGTGTAAACCGGCCATCACGCGTAGGAGCGCGGCGATCCCGAATCCGAACCAGAGGGTGCGGGATCGGAAAAAATTGCGGTTCGTTGTCATCTGCAGCGGGAGTTGCGTGAGGGGGAAACTCAGTTTTTCACGTTCCATCCACTGCTTACGGAGGAGCAGTCCTAAACAGAGCAGTGAACCGTAGAGGATAAAAATAAATCCTGACCAAAGGAGTGCCGGTCTCACCCAGATGCGGAGATGTTCTATCCAATAGATACTCGATTCGCCTTCGTAATACCCTGCTAAAAACTCGAATTGGTGGACCGTGAGCCACGGTGGAATATGGTGGAGAAAGAGTTGTGCCCATTCGTTCTCTGGACTGGCAAACCAGAACGGGTGTGCAAGGGTCCCCATGAGGATCGCCATCATGGCATGCCCTGAAATCGTGGAGACCATCGTCACCATGATATAAATGAGGAGCAGCTCCGAAGCTGTGAACGCAATCCGTGGTGAAAATCTACTGAGCAGGACATTAATGACAATTAGAACGAAAAGTGTGAAAACAGCATTGGAGAACGGTGAGACCAATGTGTAGACTGCATACCAGAGTTCACTGGCGATTCCCACCCAGTAGGCGTTAACAATGACTAAGATTAATCCGACAACGAGTGCCTGTTTTCTAACGACATCCGGCGGGTTCGCAGTTTTGGAATTCATAATCCGTATCTATCGTCGTAATCCTTGTTATTCCGCAGTTGTCGCGTCGGGTGACACGACTGTATCCGCATGCGTTGTTGAGGGTTGTTCCGTCGTTTCGGGTGGGTTGAGGTACTTTGCGACTTCATCGGCTTTGATGATTCGGATTGCCTCCTGCAGCTGCTGATCGTATTCTAAATTGACGACCTTTTCAATACCGACATGACGGTTAAAATCTCTTTCAACTCTCGGTTTCAACCACTTTAGGCTGACATAGATGCGTTCTTCCTCAAGTTGTTGCTGTAGTGTTGGCAGTTCGGCTTCAAGCAAGGCGAAATCTTTTGGAATTTCACCCGGGCGTGTATGGTGGTCATCGATCCATTTCGTGATGAAATCCCGGAATGTGTCGCTTGTCTCTGCCTTTCTGAGCATTATTGCTTCTATGTCGTCGGGTTCATCGCCAGCGATAGCGACTTGCGGCGTGATGCCGGCTTCGTTAATTGAGGTGCCGTTTGGTGTATAGTAGGTAGAGATTGTTAACTGCATTGCACCGACGGCTGGGAGCTCGTACCGTTTTTGGACGACGCCTTTACCGTAAGTTTTCTGTCCGACGAGGATACCGCGGCGCGTGTCCTTGATCGCCCCTGCTACGATTTCCGACGCACTTGCACTGTGTTCATTGACAAGGACAATCAGCGGGATGTCAGGCGAACAGAGCATGTCGGATGTCGCTGGGTATTCTTCATTAAATTGGCTGTTTGTTTCGCTTTTCGTTGATAAGATAAGTCCTTCATTAATAAAGGCATTAGCGATGTGATATGCGGCGTTCAGCAAGCCGCCCCGATTACCCCGTAGGTCCAGAATAAGTGCCTTCATATCAGCGGCTTTATGTGCATCGAGTGCCTTGTTAAACTCTTCTTCCGTACCCTCTGTCCGTTCGCTACCGATAAAACTGGTAATACGGATATACCCGATGTTGTCCTCGAGCATGGTTGACTTAACACTGTTGATAGAAATTCTGCCCCGGGTTAATGTCACGTCGAAAGGTTCAAGAAACTTGCGTTGCACGGTGATTGTCACATCGGTATCGAGTCTACCTCTGAGTATATCAACAACATCGTCGAGTGTCATGCCGGTTTTTTCATTGAGATGGATTCGTTTGCCGTCAACTTTGATAATATAGTCACCTGCTTGGAGATTTGCATGAGCCGCGGGCGTATTCGGAAACGGTTTAGAAATTTTGATGAAGCCTCGATGGTCTGGATATATCTGAATACCGAGTCCGCCATATTTTGCATCGTAGAGGTTTTCAACTACACGTTGATGTTCGCGTTCGGAGACGTAGTATGTGTATGTATCATCCAGGGATGCGAGCGCGCCCTTAATCGCGCCTCGATACATCTCATGCGTATCTTCTATCGGTTTATAGTAATTCGCTTCGGCAATCTGGATGGCTCGTGTAATTGTTGCATTTAGCATCTCGCGAGTGACACGCTCATCCCCACTCATTGCATTTTTTTTAGTCGGATTGATAAGTAGAAGTGGGATACCG
>RKRO01000515.1 GCA_007571355.1 Candidatus Poribacteria bacterium
TTTCGGGCAGATCGTTAATGGGTGTGTTGGCGCGGTTGTAGTTGAGTTCTACATAGAATAGTTGTTTCAAGGGTTCGATGCCGCGGAAATTTTGTAAGAGACGCAGAATAGTTTCGGGTGTTGGCATAGTAAGGTTTCCTCTGTAAGTTTTGATAGGCATTATATGGAAAATGCGGTTTTGGGTCAATTCGTTTTATCCGGGTAGTAGACGATACCCAATACCGGTTATGAGCCCAACGATGATCCAGATGCCGCCGATGAAGCATTCGCCTAAGACAACGCCTAAAATAAGTGGGCGGAGTTTGCGGTAATAGGCAACGCCACCGAACTTGAGCGTAGAGTATTTGAGGAACCAACCGATGAAGAACGATCCCCAGAAACAGTACGTTGCATAACTCGTCATCATCAGATACCCGATCGGATGTAATTTCCACCAGAGATAGTATTGGCGCATCCAGAACATCCCGAACATCGCAGCACCCCCGAAGATAAACGAACCGAGCCGCTCTAATTCGATACCGGTCGGGTGTTGGAGGATACTTGTGAGCCGATTGAACGGTGTCGTTGAGGAGATCATATACGTCCAGCGCTGTAGGTTGACTGCGCCGTGTGTATAGGCGAGGTCTATTGAGGAATAGTAGGAGACACCGATTGACAAGACGATCGCAATACCCATCGCTATCAGGAACGGACGCTGCTTGAGACGCAAGGGGTCCGCGAGCTTAAAGTTGTTCATTACACTTGGCATCAAGATTTCCCGCATATCGAACATCAGTACCCGTTCATAGGCGACCAGCGTCCAGCTGGCGGCGTTCACACGTGAACTGCCGAAAAGCGTGATGAGGTATTCACCCGGAAGGAAGGAATAAAGCACAAACAACAATCCACCGTTGGCAACCATCCACGTCATTACGGTTGTCAGTCCGAGGAAGAGGACTAAGATGAAAAGTGCAACCCAGAAACGCATGCCAGCAGTGGTACATATCAGACAGAGTGCAAGGATTCCGAGGATTAATCCGCCCACTGCGAAGGCGTAAGAGAGCGGTTCATGGGTGTCGTCAGCCCGTTTGGGTCCGAATATCGCAGTGAAGGCGCGCGTGAAATGCCTTTTACCGCTCCAGAGGATCAAGGCGATAAAGATCAAGAACCCACCCATCTGCTGGTTTTGGTGGAAGTCCCACTGGTTCACTTTTGAACCTGTTGCGTAAATAAGCACCGTCTCCATTTTGCCGAGTAAAAAGAAGAACCAGAAACTAAACGAGATTTCAAGCGTAAGCAGATAGACAACAGCGATAACCGAGGGATAGATAAAGAGATTCACTGAAGGCCACCATGCCAAAGCAGAGAACGGTTTTTCAGTAAAGAATTGGGCGATCGGGAAATAGAGCGGCGGGTTCGGCGTAGATGGAAAGTAGAGGTGTAATCCTTTCAAGCCGTGCAAGAGGACAGGTATCGCAAAACCGCACCACATCAGTCGAGACTTGAAGAATCTGTTCACGAGCGCGCCACCCGATGGTGTGTGAAACATCTCTACCGGCAATTGAACGAGCGGAAAGGTGAACCGTTCGTATTCGACCCACTGTTTCCGGAGGAGCACTGTCCAGCAAATGGTGACGAAATAGAAGATCAGAACAAATGCACTCCATCCGACGATCGGTTTCAGCCATGCCCGCCACGGAATCGCATCGCCGTCTGGCAATTCTTCGTAAAAATAGAAGACAGCTTTAGGATCCTTGACGACCATCCAATCGGGGAGATGTTGATGGAAAAGGGTCGCCCATTCGTTTTCAGGGGTCGCAAAATAAAACGGACTGACGGCGAGTGGGATGAGATAGCGCATCAGTCCGGAGGATGGGATACCGGATGCGACCAGCATCATTCCCCAGATGATAAGGAGTTCACTGCCTTGCAGTTCGGCACCGGGTCTCAGTCTTTTGAGAAGGACATTGACACCGAGTACGAAGACCAGCATCACAAAAACGACAGCGATCGGCATGTGGTTTCCTGCAAGGTAGGTGCCGCCGACGTGGAAATCGTTGTAGGGTGTGGCGAGGCCTTGGCAGATCACCGCTACCATGCCGATGATAACACTCCGCGCGGTGATGCTTCTGCGAGTGGAAGGATCCGTTTGCGGGGAATTCTGTGAAGACGCAGGAGGGGTCATAATACAAGGCTGACGCGGTTTTTCATGAAACTCGTAGATAATTTTTCCGGACTCTCTAATTCAACTGATTAAAAAAAATAAACCCATTCGCTTCCAGACAAATCGTTGAGCTTGTTCCTTGAATCATAGACCTTTTTCGGTTCGATCTTGCGGATTTCTTTTTTTTCTTGTTGTTTAACACGTTTCGGGGCAGTCGCGACTTTCACATGAAATAACAATTCCTGAACGCTCTTACTTTTTTTCTTGCCTTTAGCGTGACTTTTGAAACGTTGATAATCAATAGCAGCACTCAGACTCGCCTCACCACGACTGGATAAGACCGAAAGAATTTCATCAGGTGACAAAATTCCTTCGTTGCTATAACTGAACACAATATGTTTCGCATCTGCCTTTTCCACAAGATCAGTTAATGCTGACAGGCATGTTGTTTTAGAACAGTACGCCGATTTCTCGGATTCATCATAATTGCGCAACCCGGTTTTTCCGTGGATGGGCGGGTTGTCATAACGGGCAATCGTTTCCAGCAGGTGATAGTTCGTAATGTATTGTCGTGTATTGTAGGGCGGGTCAATATACAGCACATCACACTGAATTTCGTTGATCAGATCATTCGCGCTTTGGCGGTGGACGCTATGGGTCAACTCGGACCGAATAATGTTTGCAGGGATTAACGTTAAAGGTTTATAAGTGCGGGCATCCCACTGTTTTAGATAAGCCGCATAGGTGCCAGAGATGTTGGCAACTTTTGAAGTTGCCTCTAATAGCGGGAGTAGCAGTAAATAGAATTCATTTTCCGTAATATCGCCGGTTGCTCGCCAGGCTTCAATTTGTTGGCGCACAGCATCAATCTTTTGTCCGTTCCCATCGGATAGATACTGCCGATCATATTCGTTAGGCCCTGATGGACAATACGTGTTAAAGATGAAACCTTTTTTGCCGGGGAGGCAGTTTAACCACGCAATCACCTTGTTATAGGGCGAAAGTGGCGTAAACAGATCCGCGTTTTCGACATCGCCAAGCGTGTCAATAATTCCAGCGAATGCCGGTTCGGTGCTGTTAGCAATCAAGGCGTGTTGAAAAGCAGCGGAAAGTTCAAGCAGATCGTTGGATATTATCTGAAAGCCACGTTTTTTGAAATGTGCACCGACAGTGGCAGTGCCAGCAAAAATATCACAGAAAATACCTTCTTTGATGCCGAGGGTCTCCGTGACAAGTCTCTCAATATAAGGCAGTAGGTTTAATTTGCAACCGATAAAGCGCATAAATCCTTATCCTTTGCGTCTATTTGTTTCCACAATTAAAACATATCAGGGGGCGTGTTTGCAAGCCAAACCTCAAAAGGGTATGCGTTTACATTCTCACAACATTTTTCAACGTAAATCAAATACAGTTTTCACTGTAGCGGTTTTTCCGGTGTTCAAAGCGGTCTGGATGGCCTGTCTGTATTCTCGGAGTCGAAAACGTCTAATCACCAACGGCCGCAATTGTAATCCCATTTCTTGGAGGAGCCGCATGCCGAGTGTAAAAGTATGAAGTTGTTCATCGTCGTACGTTTCAACGCCATAAGTATAAGCCCCTTTTACGCTCAACTGTTTATACCAAACTGAGACCCAGTCGATGTTTTTGGGGATCCCAGGCATACCGAGCAAGATGACTTCGCCATTTGCCTGTGTGAAACGCAGCGCGTCGTCTATTGTAACGCTGGAACCGATGCAATCAAAGGTTATATCCACGCCCCCGATTAATACTTGTTGTCCTAACTCTGGTTGATACGATTCTGAGCCTGTGAGTTCACAGAATCCTGTATACCGACCGCTATTCGGCAATATTATTTCATTAGCACCGAGGTCAAGTGCCAATTGCTGTTGGTGCGGATACTTGGCGAAGATCAGGATCCGATTTTGATACCCAAGCATCCGAAGTGCTGCGACGGTAAGGAGTCCGATCGTGCCGCCGCCAATGATACAAATATTGTCTGCCGTGTTGTAGTTTGCCTTCAAAACGCCGTGGATCGCGCAGGCGAAGGGTTCAAGCAGCACAGCAATTTCGTCCGAGACACTCTCTGGAACAAGATGAAGTTGTGATTGATGCGCGACAACAGATCGGCTCCACCCGCCGCCTGTATCCCGACAATAGCCGGTCTGAACGCCTGCAGAGATATCCCCTTTTGTGATATTTTCACAGTTGGCGAAATGTAGGTTTTGGCATTGATAGCACGGCGGCGAAATTCCCCTCACCGTACACGATAGCGCGGGTTCAATCACTACCCTTGCCCCAATGGAGAAACCCTCCACCGCCTCACCGATCTCTGCGATTTCACCGACGATCTCATGTCCTAACACAAAAGGTGTTGACGTGAAAGGTGAGAAATAGGGACTTCCTTTTGCCGTGAGCGTTGCTAAATCGGAGCCACAAATCCCGCTGAGTCGTGTCTTGACCCTGACCCATTCAGGAGTTGGCAGCTCTGGCTCTGGGATGTCAACGAGATCCACGCAGGAAAACGGCGACGTATAGAGGCCCCGCCACCGTTTTCCAAGGTAGCGCATTGCAAGATAACGTGGGATGTTTTTAGTGTATTGAACGGCTTCCACTGTGTTATTGCCCCTCTATTATGCCGGTGCATCCGGGGGATTGTCTCCTTCGCGGTGGCTCTTTTTGCCCATTGCTTCCTCAATTGCCTTAAGCAGTGCTTCCTTGCGTGCCTCAAAGAAACCTTGGAAGTCGTTATTGCGAAGCGTATCGGGACAGATAAGATGCGAGTCGAGTATCTCCATTATGGGATCCTTCTCACTTTCGCTTATCCAGAGCGAATTCTGTTGCGGACTTTGTTCGAATTTGCGCAAGTACTCTGAAGGAGCCTTCCCGCCTATTATTTTATTCGTGTATGACGAAAGCGGTGTCTTATTGATGATGCTGTTGTAGTCATCCGGTTCGATTTCCTGTTGTTCTTCACACCATGCTCTAGGGAATATGTGATGGATGTCAATCTCATCCTCGAAGTACGTCTGTAATCCAACCGTTTCACCTGTCCGAAAATCTTGGCACCCCTCGTGCATGAGCAATGCGTAAATGCCTTTATATGCAGCACTCCCTCGTGTTCGGAGAGTATTCAGTCGATCTTCTTGAAAGTTTGCTTCTACAATTGTTCGGGGTTCGTCGGTAGTTTCACCTTTAATCCAAGCCGTTACTTCGCGGAAGTCGTTGGCAAAACGGGTATCTGCAGAACTCCCGTACAGTTCACCGAATACGCCACACCAGTACCAACGTGCCAGTTTGTCTTTCGCAGGTTTTGTCTCACCAATCCTACCCAGGTGTGCCAGGATTGCAGCAAGCGGCACCAGTTGGGCAGGATAAGGCAGACTCTTTGTGTCAAAGATTTTGCGTGCATGTAGAAAGCGGGCAGCTTTTTCGAACCCTTCTTTGGCCAACACGCTCCATTCTTTATGTTCCGACACAGTTAGGCGGAGTATATCGGTATTTTTGCAGCTAGTTTTTGCGGGGTGTGCTGCATTGGTAGCGAGCAAAGTAACGACCTTTAAAAAATTGACGTTGCTCAGATTTGTGAGAACTTTAAACTCTTCCAGACTCGCTTTAGTCTTTTTCCATTCCTCTCGGAGTGAAAATCCTTCTTCTTCGGCAGCGAAGAAGGCTGTGAGCAATTCAAAAACGGTTAGCGTTACGCCGGCGGTGTTCACCTTTTTAAAAACGAGGCAGA
The DNA here is from genome assembly GCA_007571355.1 of Candidatus Poribacteria bacterium. Classification (GTDB taxonomy): domain Bacteria; phylum Poribacteria; class WGA-4E; order WGA-4E; family WGA-3G; genus WGA-3G. The sequence continues at coordinate 5,880 of RKRO01000515.1, forward strand.
TCGCTTCTCTCGGAGTATCTCTACTAAGCTGAGTAACAGGCACGTAGTATACTCGAAATTGCCGAATTACCTTAGCCTCGAATTGGTCGAAAAACCTGCCTTTTTTTGAATCGTATTGCCAATATCTGTTGTACTCTCCCCGCCACTCAGCAGGTTCAAAGAGTTGATGCACTGGAAACATATCATTTTCGTATTCGCTGTTTAGTGAGGAAAGATCGAGTGTCATACCCCCGCGAAAACTCTTCACTATTCGATCCTCGCCGAGGGAAAGTATCGCATCCTCTCGTTTGGTGTTCCCTTCTACACACTTTTTCATGTCCAAGTAATACCGCTGACTCTTCTTTCCCCTAGTAGAGACTGCCTCCAGTTTTAGCGTTTGATACAAGGCGGTGAGGCGTTGTTGTCCATCAAGGATAAGTTCATCCGGTTCCTTCTGAGCATTTCTGGGTTCAACGCCTTCAATCAGGCGCGGTTTGAAATGGACATCGCTCCCGCCAGTCTCAAGGATCATCACAGAACCAATCGGAAACGACTGGGACACACTGGCAATAAGGCTGCGTATGTCTTCGTCCTGCCATAGCCAATCGCGCTGAAAGTCGGGCAGCTGTATCCTACCCATGCCTATATCGGTGAGTAGTTCAGTGAGGCCCCTGCCGCGGGTATGGAAATTATTCATAAAAAACTCCTATCGTTTGAGGATCAATTGCCACTGTCAAATGGCACGCGGCTGTAGACATGCCGCAAAGGCAATCGGTGCTGCAATAGGTGCCATCTGAGTGCCTCCTTGCCCGGTGCTTTCGTTTAAGTGTTTGGGCGCAATTATAACGAAAACACTTTCGCATATCAAGAAAAATATTAAGATAAGTTTCGGGGGTATAACGAGCAGGGATAGTATAGGCGGGTAGGCATGTCCCGCCTATGGATAGAATTAATTAAGCGTTTGCTTCGGTTTGATAGTATTTCATGAGAATCTGAGCGACTTCGGGGCGTGCGATTTCTGGTGGGGGTGGTTCGCCAGCGGCGAGCATCTCACGCAATTTTGTTCCAGAGATGCTGAAGTAGTCGTCTGCATCGTGCGGGCTGTCGCTCATCATGACAATTTCATTACACTTTTTGCTCCATACGGTGAAATTACCACGGAAGATACCGATTTCGAGTGCGTCTTCAGGGATTGTGTCGAAAATCTCTTGGGCATCGAATGCACCGTAGTAGTCGCCTGCGCCTGCGTGGTCGCGTCCGACGATGAAGTGCGTTGCACCGCAATTCTGACGGAAGACTGCGTGGAGGAGTGCTTCTCTCGGTCCGGCGTAGAGCATATCGAATCCGTAGCCGGTGATGGAGACGGTATTTTCTGGGAAATAGTGCTCTACCATCGCTCGGATAGCAGCATCACGGACATCAGCTGGGATGTCTCCCGGTTTTAACTTACCGAGGAGCATGTGAATCAAGATACCGTCGGCATTGACCTCTTTTTGCGCGATTTTGCAGAGCCCTTCATGGGCGCGGTGCATCGGGTTCCGTGTCTGGAAAGCGACGACGGTGTTCCATCCGCGCGCAGCGATGTCTTCACGAATCTCGACGGCTGTGCGGAAGGTGTTCGGGAAATCTTCTCGGAAATAGGAGTAGTTCAGCACCTCTATCGGCCCTGAAAGGACGTTGTCTCCGACATTTGCGAAAGCGGGGACACCCGGGTGTTCGGGATCTGTAGTCCCAAAGGTCTTTTCAATGAGGAATTGTTTCTGATCTGCTGAGAGGGTTTCAATTGCCGAAACCTTCATCACCGCGAGGGGCGGATTGCCTTCAACGTTCGGATCGCGGAGTGCTATTCTTTTGGCGTTTTTTACCGCATCCGTGAGTTGTTCCGGCGGGACAATGTTCATCACGGGGACGGGCCAGAAGAGTCCGTTCGGCAGTTTCATATCCGCGGCGACGCTTATCGCTTCGTCGATGTTCATATATCCGGTGAGCGGTGTAAAGTACCCAGATGCGAGCATAACCGCTGACGCTGCGGCACCAGAAGAGAGCAAGACAGCCGGCAGTTGTTCTGCCTCTTTCGTCAATTCGGCGCGTTTTACCTCATCCGAAACGTAAAGTGGGTTTAAGGTTTCGGCTCCATGGGGTTTAATCATTTTTGACTGATGTCTCCCTGTTCGTTTTTCTTTGTTGTCGAAAAATGGAAGGTTTTTTGCTAAGAGTCTAATCGGTCGTCTTGTTGCATAAGAAAATCACTCTTAATCAAGGGTGCGGTTTTGGACAACGGACAAAACCGAGTAACCTTAATAGTTAAAAAATCTGTTCGACTGTAAAGCCGTTCCATATCCAGTGGTTGTGTTTCTCACTCGTCCTGATTCGCAGTTTTGATGTAAAAATTACTTGAATCAGATAACCGTTTGTTACCTCAACTGTGTCAATTACTTCAACTTTTTTGTTGCTGGGCGGGACAGCGAGTTTTTTTACAATCGGTTTTCTGTTCGCCAGCAGATTGACTTCGTGGGTCGCGCTTTCTGCGGATTGGAAGGTGTTGGTGATGCGATATGTGCCGTCGGGTAGATCAAGTTTGAAAGCAGCATCTTCTATACCCCAAACGGCATCTCTTCCCAAGGTCCCGGGACCCTTCGGTCCTTGATAGGCTTGACGGGGTGATATTCTCCGGGCATCGGCTCTCGAATCCTTGTGATTCCACTCGGTGTCCCACCCAAATTTACCAGTTTCATACATTGTCTTTGGTCCAATGGGGTGATGATTCGGTGCGGTTTCACCGTTATTCGGTTGCATATCGAAACGGATGATGAGGTTTCCTGCTTCTGTCTGATCCCAGAGATCAAGTACGGGGCCCGGTGCGCGTTTTCTTTTAAAGAGTTTGAGATTCTTCGTCTCATGGATGATGTTATAATTAGGCGTAAGGTCGGCAAACTTCTCAGATTCTGGGTAGAACCAAGCGACTATATAATCGTCCTTGATATAATTTAAGTCCACGCTCTCATAGTTATTACGGTTTACCGGGAAATAATTATAATTGGCTTCGTAGTTCAAGAGGTGCACCACATCATCGGCGTATACACCGTAGAAAGCGACGGAGTGTACAAACGGTGTGACGTATTTAACTGTCCCCAAGGCATCCGATTTATGCCAATCTGGGCTGCGATGTCTAAACGACGTATGCGGCTCTATCAGATGCGTACCCGAGACGAGTTCAGCGATCTCAGGCGAGATGCGCCCGTGATCGTAAGCGGTTCTGCCAAAGTGGAGCAAACTGAAAACAATGAGACATGCTGCGATACCGTAGCGTGGGAGTTTATGCATGTCTGGAATTAACCATGCTGCCAACATCAGCAGAATATAGAGATGAATTCTATCGTTAATCCAACCCCCTGGTCCATAACTCCACGGTGCCCTGATAAACATATAGGTAAACACAATCGCAATGAGTAAGAAGGCATCTGTCTGTTTAACCCACGTTTTCCGATAAATTCGGTAGCCGATGGAGGTAAGGATTGCGATGCCTAACACAGCGAGGAGGAAATGGTTAACAGGAACGTGCCAGTCGGTAAAATACACGATTGATTTAACGCCCCAAAAGTATTCCCATATCCACGCCATGCCCCGATGGTTCCCCTCTTGATGCTGTTTGAGGCTTTGTAGGTAGTAATCCATTAGTACGAAATACATCGGCACCATATAGAGCACGAAGTGCAAGAGCGGTTTGAGATGCGCTATAAATTCTCGGAACCATTCGGCGCGCCGTTCTTGCCACGCCGCTGCTAACGCTTTAATGCCCCATGTCCATCCTGCCGCTATCGAAACCCCTAAAACAATAAGCCCGTAAGAGGCGATATGCGACAGATAGGTGAGCAGCAGCAAAATATAAAGCACAACAAGGTGCTTTATCTGCATAGCGTCTTTATGTTTCCACCAGAGACCGAAACTAAAAAAGAAGAATGAAATGCTCAGTGTAAAATTGTAAAATCCCATGTAGAGGAGATAATTATAAGCAAAAGGGAAACCGAGCCAAGCATATACAAACTTTCCTTCTTGCTCTTTGTGGACAGCGTTAAGGAAATAGAAGAACGAGATCGGTATCATGCCTATCGCGATTGAGAGAAAAACTTTCTCGGCAATGACAGGTGGGAACACATAGAGGAGTGCCATCAGCATAATGTGGGATAACCAATTCGGGAAGATCGTGATGTTCAGCTGCCAGGCATCCCGCATCTTATAGTTTTCGTGTTTGGCATACTCCTTGAGTACCAGACCGTTATACACATGGCTGGCACCGTCTTGGGAGGGGAAATAGGCAAAAATCCATAGAGGGAGAAGGTGCAACACCAACAGCACAACAAATAGGTGTTTCCATGACAAGTTTTTCCAGTTGAACATCTGCTCTCTCCGATGTATTTTAAACACTACCTAAGCCTGAAAGTTATCCCTAAAGTAGAGACAGTGTTCCGTCAATGGGCACCGTTCACATAAAGGTTTTCGTGCATCGCAGATGCGTCTACCGAAGTAGATTAAATTCATGTGAAACGGATACGCCTTCCCGGGTGGCACTATCGGTGGTAACACTTGATGTGCTTTTTCCGCACTACAATTTGAGGGGATCAGTCCGAGCCGTTTGGAAATCCGCAAGATGTGGGTATCAACAGGGAATACTTCTCTGCCGCAGGCAAAAGAGAGTGTAACGGAGGCGGTCTTAATGCCGATACCTTTGTGTTGACACAGAAGTTCCAGGGCTGCCTCGGTTTCCATGTCGTGAATGAAATCTAAGGAGAGTTCTCCGTGTTCGGCTTTTAGCCACGTAAGAAAGTTTTTGATGGTGTGGCTTTTCTGGTTTCCCAATCCAGCAATTTTTATCGCATTCTCTATCGCCTTGACATCTGCCTGCCAGACATCCTCCCATGTTGGGAAGTGTTCTTTGAGTTTTACATATCCCTTATCACGGTTCACATCTGTCGTATTCTGCGATAGGATCGTTAAGATGAGGCATTCGAGTACATCGCCCGCGCCGTCGCGGGTCGGTACGCCGAGTAAATCTTCTAAGGTTTCTGATATGAGTGCTGCTTTCTGTTTGAGTTCCAATTGTCTTCTTCCAATAGTTGTGTTTTAAATATTATACCACATATAGAAAAAATAGCAACGCCTTTTATATATTTACCAGAGCCCTTCGGTTTTCATAACGTCCTTTTTCAACGAGTTTAAGAGCTTGCCAAGGGGTTGCGGCAAAATACCGCAAAGGTTTTGCTGCATGTGGGGTTTCAAACCCACAAGGAGTGTTTATATGTTGGGATTCATGAAAAATGTGTAAGTTCTAAGACAAATAGACTTGCAATTTCCTTTTAAAGATGATAATATTAATTATATTGAGGTTTGCGTCCAATTTGTACGGAGGAAGATAGTGTTGTGGTTGAATCGGCGAATTATTCCAAGATATACGACCACCCGTTTGATATTCGTTTACTTCATTGTTGGGCTGGGTATGCTGATATTTGGATTTACCTATTATAACCAGCAGATCTCACAACTCAACGCCGATATAGATGCCCAAATAGACATCTTCGCTAATTTAGGTGTGCTGCTTCCAAGCGTGAAAGACTTGGAGTTACAGCAGAAGTTAAATGACATCTTCAAGCAGGAATATTTTGCCGAAGACAGAGTCCGGGCATTTTCTTATATTATCACGGATACGGAAGGCAACGTCTTGGTTACGCGCGGCGTTGACCCGAAATTAGACGCGAAAATCAATAGTTTAGATATAATTGTCAACGAAAACGTCGAAAATTCGTTAACAATAGATGAAAAGACTTTGCTGCGATCGACCTTGGCGCGCATGACAGAAAAGAACCTGCCGAAAGATGTTCCTGTTCGGCAACACAACGGCTATATCTATTACGGTGATGCCGCATCGGATGAAATCGCGCGTCTGCCGTTTGTCATCACTGATGCCGATGGTAGACCGCAAAAGTGGCAGATATGGGGCGATATTGTTACAGCGGATGAGGCGACATCGGCGGAACGGGAACGGGCGGAGATCTTTGTTCAGAACGCCCCTGGCTCGTCTATGATTGAGACGACATCAGAGGGTGCCGGCTTTTACTTTTATTATGAGCGGAAGCCATATTATGGATTGGTTGTTCCTTTCATCATACCGATAATCTTATTAGCATTTGGGGTCGTCTGCTTCCTTGTCTACCAACGGATAAAGTCCTATGAACACTCGGCAATTTGGGGCGGTTTAGCGAAGGAGACAGCACATCAACTTGGGACACCGATCTCTTCACTGATGGCCTGGACGGAACTCTTGCATGAACGGAGCAGAGAAAAAAATGATGCGCCGCTCGTTGAACTCTCTGAGAGTATGCAAAATGACCTAGAGCGTTTGCAGAAAACGACTGTGCGCTTCGGTATGATAGGTACACAGCCGCCCCTGACGAAAGTGAACTTAGACGAAGTCTTTGAGGAAGTCCAAACCTATTTTCAAAAACGGCTGCCGCATATCAGTCGTCGCGTTGAAATTCAATTGATACCCTGTGAGGTACCACCTCTTCTTGCAAACGCCCAGTTGTTACATTGGGTGTTTGAGAACCTGATCCGCAACTCGTTGGATGCTATGGATAAAGCAGAAGGGTGGATTCAGATTGAACCGACTTACGATAGACGATACAACAATATTGTGATACGGTATGCCGACAACGGATGCGGTATAGACCGCAAAAATCAGCAAAAAATCTTTGAACCGGGGATGTCTACGAAGACACACGGGTGGGGACTCGGCTTAACAGTGGTACAACGTATTATTCGCGAATATCATCAGGGGAGCATCCGATTGGTTAAAACGAGTCCTGAAGGTACAACTTTTGAAATTCGGTTGCCGGTCATGTAAATCCGGATTAATGCAGAATTGTAGAGAAGGCAGAATGCCAGTTTTTGTTTTACTTTTCTAATTCCGTTAATTTTGGTGGTGTCCCGCGACTGACTAGGATTAATGAGTTTGAGTATGTCACAATCTCACCATATTTTATGGATTGACGATGAAATAGAGGCGTTACAGCCGCACATTCTTGTGCTACGTGAACGCGGTTATACTGTCACGCCTGTTACAAACGGCGAGGACGGTGTCGCACTTCTCACAAACGGCGGTGTCCAGTATAGTGCCGTGCTACTTGACCAGGTAATGCCCGGTAAAGATGGGATGGCGACGCTTGACGCGATCCGCGCCGTTAATTCACAAATCCCCATCATCCTTGTCACCCAATCCAACGATGAACAATTTGTTGAGGTCGCTCTCGGCAAACAGGTAACGGATTTCTTGGTAAAACCGATCGGTGTTACGCAGATCGTTTCAACCCTGAAACGTATCCTTGATCAACAGCAGCTCATCGTAGATCAGATTCCGAGCCGCTATACCTCGGATTTTAATACGATCCGTTCAACCAAGGAATCAGCACCGACGTGGCAAGATTGGGTCAATATCTACGTCAGATTGTTGCAGTGGGATTTGGTGTCTGAGAAGTTAGCCGATGGCGGCTTAAGGGAGACGCATCTCGCACAAAAGAAGGAGTGTAATACCGAGTTCTCCGATTTTGTGGAGGCGAATTACTGCGATTGGGTCGCTGGAAGTCCGGATGCGCCGCCTTTATCTGTCAATGTTTTAGACCGGCACGTTATTCCACTACTTGAAGCCGGAAAATCTGTCTATTTTATTGTGGTCGACTGCTTTCGATTGGATCACTGGCTGGCAGTTGAATCACTACTATACCCCTATTTTTCTATTGAACGCCAATATAGTTTTTCGATTCTACCGAGTGCTACGATGTATTCCCGGAATGCCCTGTTCAGTGGGTTGTTTCCTCTGGAAATCGCGGAGCGTTATCCAGAGTACTGGCAGGAGGAATCCGATGGCAATACGAGTACGAATCGCTATGAGCGGCAGCTCCTTACGGAACACCTTGAGCGCAGAGGTATCAAACTGAAGACGAATCCCCAATATTTCAAGATTTTCGACGTGCGCGGTGGCAATACTTACAAAAAGCGCGTTGCCGCGAATACACGGGTCAGTCTGTCAACATTGGTTGTCAACTTCATTGATATTTTAACGCATCAGCGTTCGCAATCGGACATTCTCCAGCAGCTTGCGCCGGACGAGTCTGCTTTTCGGGCACTTGCACGTTCATGGTTTTCGCATTCCGTACTATTTGAGGTTTTGCGGATGGTTGCGGCACAGAAAGCAACTGTTGTCCTTACGAGTGATCACGGATCCGTCTTTTGCAACCGCGCCACACGTGCCCGTGGTAATCGTGAAACAACCACCAGTCTCCGTTTCAAAATTGGGACGAATCTCGGTTGCGATGAGAACGAAGCCGTGCACCTCCGTGATCCAGAGGCGTACAGACTTCCAGCGGAAACCCCAAGTAAGAACTATATTTTCGCGAAGGACGATTACTATTTCGTCTACCCAAACGATTTTTATAAGTATAAACGGCAGTTTCAAGGAGGGTTCCAGCACGGTGGCATTTCAATGGGCGAACTGATAACACCCGTTGTAACACTGACACCGAGGCGATAAGACGCAGCTCGCAAGTCCAAATTAAATTGGACACACGCATTTTTTTATGAGTCCCTACATTATCAGCACTGCATGCGAAAGGGATTGCGTGAGTCCAGATTAAATATAGATAGTGGAGCAAACTATCATCTATACCAAATTTTCTCTGTATCCGAGATTTACGGTATGAAACCGAATGTAAGTGGACACTATTTGATGTAACGCGGTTAGGGTACCGCGTCTGCAGTTCGGTGGTTGTATGGATCGTCCACCGAAGTGTCAACAGGTTTTTAGGTTATACTGTGAGATATCGGAACATTGAGACCTTGCAATATTGTCTCGTGACACAGTGATTTGGCACCACTCCCGCTGGGGGCAACCGCACACTTGACGCTATTCTTTAAAGCCTTCACTGTTATTGCAATGCTGCCGATTTTGACATGACAATTTAACCGAGGTGTCTTTTGGTATAAGGCACAACAGGAGGTAATAATGGAAAAGGAGATACTTATTTCCGATGATGCGTATGAAACGCGCTGTGCGGTACTTGAGGAGGGGGTGCTGAATGAAATTTATATTGAACGGAAAGCAGCAACACAGACATTGGGTAATCTCTACAAGGGTAGAGTGGAAAATGTTTTACCCGGGATGCAGGTGGCTTTTGTGGATATCGGGTTAGATCGCCACGCTTTCTTACATATTTCTGACCTCAAATTCGAGAGTATTAACGAAGATGAGGCTGGCAATGACAGTTCAAATGGGAACCGGGGTTCCGGTAAAGATGTTGAGGCCTTAGATCTAAAGGGAAAGTTAGGTAAACAGGCGCGCGGCGGACGCGGGTTCCCGTTTCTTATCAGCGATCTCATCTCAAAGAAAGAAGAACTTCTTGTGCAAGTTGGAAAAGAACCGATCGGCACAAAGGGCGCACGGGTTACCAGTAACATAACACTCCCGGGACGCTGTGTCGTTTACATGCCGAACTCCTCTAACATCGGTGTGTCGCGTCGAATTGAGTCTGCAACTGAGCGGGACAGGCTACGCAATCTGGCGAAGACGATTAAAGCGGATGTTGAGGGCGGTTTTATTATACGGACGGCAGCAGAGGGGTTGAACGAATCCGAATTTGCAGCCGAAATCCGATATCTCGTCAAGCAGTGGAAGCAAATTTGTGACCGGGTACGGCGGAAATCCGCGCCCTGCCTCATCAGTGAAGACCTGAGCTTCACAAATAGGATGGTCCGCGATATGCTGACGAAGGACGTTAAACAACTCCTCATTGACTCAAATACCGGGTATCAGGAGACAATGGATTATGTTTCTTCTTTTATGCCGGACTTGAAACCGAGGGTATCGCTCTATAAGGATGCTGCACCGACGCTTTTTGAGGCTTATGGCATAGAACGGGCACTTAAGGAAGCACTCAGTGAGAAAATTTGGCTTAAGTGTGGCGGGCATATTATTATCCAACAGACTGAAGCGATGGTTTCAATTGATGTTAACACTGGACGATTTGTCGGAGAAGCTGATCCAGACAATACTATCCTGAGTGCTAACCTTGAGGCTGTCGAAGAGGTCGTCCGCCAGATTCAACTGCGTGATCTTGGCGGTATTATTGTCGTTGATTTCATTGATATGGAAGCGGCATCGCACCGGAAGCGGGTTTTTAAAATGCTTCAGGAGGCACTTCGGAAAGACCGCGCGCGCACCAACATCCTCCATTTTTCAGACTTAGGTTTGGTTGAGATGACGCGTCAACGCACCCGTCAGAGTCTCTCTACACTGCTTAAGGAAGAATGTCCTTACTGCGATGGACACGGCACTGTCCTTTCCATTGAAACGGTTGTTATTCAGTTACTCCGTGCGGTTAAAGCCGCACATAGCCAGACGAAGCACTCGAAATTGCGCGTTATCGCTAACGACTGTGTCGTCTCCTATATTAAGTCGCAGATGTCACATAAATTGGGGGAGCTCAAGAAGTCGTTAGAATTGAATTTAACGTTGGAATCTGATCCCGATCTGCACCTCGAAGATTATCGCATTTTCGTCGGCAGCGGTGAAGAGATCTTTATAGATTAGTAAATTTTCCGGTTGTCCAGTAGGTGTCGTTTGCCACCGGGGTAGCCACCCGTTTGAATACTATTGATAAAATATTCAATCTGAGTTGACATTGGTCCGTTTTTGCGGTATAATTTAAGCAGAAAGGAGTGAATTTCAAAAATGTATGCAGTTTTTGCAAGCGGTGGGAAACAGCACCGGGTGGAAGTCGGGAACTTGATTGACCTCGAGAAACTCGATGTGAATGTTGGTGAAAGCGTCACGTTCCCTTCTGTCTTAGCTATCGTTGGCGATGACGGGAAGTTGCAGGCCGGTTCGCCCTACCTTGAAAACACGACTGTTACAGGTGAGGTTGTTCAACAGGCACGCACGAAAAAGATAGTTGTGTTTAAATCAAAACGACGTAAGGGGTATAAACGCAAAGCAGGACATCGCCAAGCATTTACGCGCGTGAAAATTACCGCAATTGGCGCGGGGGAGGAAGAATCCAATGGCTCATAAAAAAGGCGGCGGAAGTACTCGAAATGGACGCGACACGATCGGTAAACGGCTCGGTGTCAAGAGATTTTCTGGAAGCTATGTTACCGCGGGGAGTATCCTCGCCCGGCAACGCGGGACACATATACATGCCGGGAACAACGTCGGTGTCGGAAGCGACTATACGCTCTACTCGAAAATTGATGGATACGTATGGTTTGAACGGAAAGATAAATATCGCCGGAAGGTGAGCGTCTATACAGAGTGTCCTAAATATTAGCGTGGATGTCCGCACAAGGAACGAATGAACACAAGCCTCGCCTAAGGGGGTTGCATCGCGCACCACCCGAGCGGGGCTTTTTTACTCCAAAATATTGCTATGTTCACATGCTTTTGATGTGAATTGTGGTAAAACCGATTTGCAGGGGAGAACTGGGGTACCCATAGCGAATAACATGTGAGGGTTCCCACCTTTGATCGGAAGGGATGCTTTCTATGGGTGTGTCGTTCATTGTAAGTTTTACTATCAAACAGGAACCGATTATGAAATGGATCATCTGCTTTATTGCGCTGCCAATGGTACTCGGATGCGGTGGCGAATTACAACAACTCGCCGTTGAGACGATGCAAAACGCAAACGTTGCACTCTCGTCCGCGGATGCTGTTGGGGCGCAGGAGTCCGCGGGGGCACCGCTCCGTGCTGCTCAGAAGATGTTGGTCACTGCTGAGAACGCCATAAATGCTGGTGATGCTGAACGGGCATATCGATTAGCACTCCGCTCGTATCTCCTCGCGCGGATCGCGACTGAGACAGCTATCGCTGTTCGTGAGGAGTCACTTGTTCAAGAGGCGCAAGCGCAACTGACCCTTACTGAGGAAAACGTTGCTGAGGTGCTCCAGCGGCTTGAGACAGCAAGAGAAGAATTTGATACCTTACGAAGCGATTAAGAAAGTTAAACTCGACGTTTGAGGACGGAGTGATGAAATTCTACGGATGGCTATTCTTATGTACCTGCCTTGTTGTCTTTGGATGTGCGAAGCCAGAGATCACTGAAGTCATGCTGGAGACGCAGTTCCAAGACGCACAGCAGGCGATTAATGATGCGGCGACATCGGAAGCGGAATCTTTGGTGCCAGAGGAATTCGGACGCGCCGTGAAACTCCTCAGTTTCGCACGTGATTCATACGAAAAAGGCGACCTCGCGCAAAGCGCAGCATTCGCATCTCAGGCGGAATTAGTCGCATACATCGCTACTGCGAAAACACGACAGCAGCATGCCAGACAGCAGGTCGTTACCATACGAGAACAGATCTATCAGCAGATCATTACGGCGCATGAACATGAACTTGAAATTGCGCGCCTCCATCAGGCGATCATGGAGGTACAACTCGCTCGCAGCCAAAGCGCACAGGATGACGGTGAACAACGGCGATCGGAACTTTCAGAAAAAAACGCTGATTTAGAGACTCAGCTGCGCCAAGCTCAATTGCGCACTCCCATCAGAATCGCTGAATCGCTTACGAACATCGCAGCAGAAATCTTTCCACCTATTAAAAATACTGCGGATTATGAGCGGACCCAAGCGGCGATTGCGGCCACCTTGGGGCTCATTGAACGTGAGGCGTTTACCGAAGCGGAGAATGCTATTACTGAGGTAGAGACGTTTGTAAGCAGTTTATATCAATTGGCAGCGCAAAATCAGCAGGCAGAGCTAGCAGCAAAAACGGATGTTCGGGTTGTAATAGCACAAGTAGAGGTTATCCTCCAACGTGCGCAAATCCTTAACGCTGGGCAACATTCACCCAAACAGTTTCAGGAAGCGAATACGCTACTCCAGCAGGCGAAACAGCAATTTGATGTCGGACGCTATGAACAGGCGAAGCAGTCGGCTGAACAAGCGCGACAGATTTCCAGCATTGTTATTGCAACGGCAGAAGTAAAGGAATACCAGCAACGCGCACAGCAGGAATTAAACGCACTTATAACGCGAGCAGAACAGGCAGTTGAGGATTTAGGCAAAAAGATTTCCGCACAAACGAAAACACAGGTGCCGCAGCTAGAGCCGCAGCTTTATAAATTGGCGGACTCGGCTTATAAAAAAGCCATATCTGCACTTGCATCTAAGGAATATCAGATGGCTATTGATGCCGCTACAGAAGCGGAAGATTACCTCCAACGCGCCATTACGAATGCAATGCACGTGACATCGGCGAAGTCGGCCTTAGTAACCGCTTCAAAAGGGATCCCAAAAGTTACCAATGTCATAGATCAACGCAATAGCGTACTCGTCCGTATTAATGGCAACGTGTTCGCACACGGGAGTACGCAGCTCCAGAAAGAATTTTTTGGAACCTTTGCAGAATTGGCGAAAATTCTACGGACAGCTGGGTTCGATAACTATCCAGTCCATATTCAAGTACACACCAGTTCTTTGGGCGATGCAAGCGTCAATAGAGATGTCAGTATGGGGCGCGCTGATACAATCAAGAAATATCTTATTGATGAAGGGCGTGTGGATGCAAACCGAATTACGGCGGACGGGTTAGGCGAGACACGACCTATTGTGAACGATGGACCGAATAAAGAGGAACGAAACCGCAGGATTGATATTATCATCAAAACAAATTAAATAGAACTTCCTCACCCTTGTTGCAGGCAGGCTTTGTGCCGCTTTTGGTGCTTATTGTATGAGGATGCCCCAAAAAATGTGTAAACCCTATTAAAGTATTGTGAAAAACGTAGACCCTTATGTCATCAATCAAATCGCGATGAACCTCTTCGGGGACAGGTATATTATCATTTACGGGAATACGATTCAGTTCCACAATCACTGTTACCATGTCCGGCGTATTGACACCTCTGGACACGTGTATCAGGGGTTTTACTATTTAGAGGACGCGAACACGGGTTTGGCTATGTTAAACGATATTGATTTCGCGCCTCCAGGATCTTACGGCGTAATTTTCGATTCGCAGACCGGCAGTATTGTCGGTTGTGAAACGGTACCTAACCATTAAAGAAACGGCAGCGGCAGACAGGTCGGATGCCGGCTATTGAGATATGAGTTACACTACTAACGGTGCCTTAACACAGCAAGAGACTATTCTCATTTTGGACTTCGGTTCGCAATACACGCAGCTGATCGCGCGTCGAATACGTGAACAAAACGTCTACTGCGAAATCCATCCGTACACCTTAACATTACCGCAAATAAAAGCCATCCGACCGAGGGGGATCATTCTCAGTGGCGGTCCCGCGAGCGTCTATGAGATGGGTGCCTCAACAGTTGACCCAAAACTTTTTGAACTCGGAGTCCCGATATTAGGTATCTGTTACGGTATGCAACTCATGGCAGCACTGTTAGGTGGCGGAAAGGTGCATCCTGCCGTCGAGCGGGAATATGGACATGCCGTGCTTCAAGTTATCAGTGGCACGAATCCGCTATTTGAGGGACTTGCATCGAATTTTTCCGCGTGGATGAGCCACGGTGATCGGATTGAGGTGCCACCGACGGATTTTCAAATCATCGCGAAAACGGAGAACGCGCCTGTCGCAGCTATGGCAGATGCAGGTCGGGCGTTTTACGGCTTGCAATTTCACCCTGAGGTGGAGCATACACAAGATGCTGACCGGATTTTAGCGAACTTCGCGCAAAAGATATGTGGATGCGACAATACTTGGACGATGCGCGCTTTCGTTGCGCGTGCTACGGCACAAATACAGGAACAGGTTGGCAATGCGCGCGTCCTCTGTGCGGTCAGCGGCGGTATCGATTCTATGGTGTTGGCGACGCTCCTTCATCGCGCTATCGGAGATGCACTCGTGTCTGTCTTTGTTGATAATGGATTGCTCCGAAAGAATGAGGCTGCTGAGGTTGTTGAAACCTGCAAGCAGATCGGCATTCCACTGATTGCCGTGGATGTTGTAACACCATTTCTCAACGGGTTGGCGGGTGTCACTGATCCGGAGAAAAAGCGGAAGGTAATCGGTGCTCAGTTCATTGAGGCTTTCAAGGAAGCGGTCGCAGATATGGGACACAATTTCCGCTTTCTTGCACAGGGCACGCTCTACCCTGATGTTATTGAAAGTGTTTCTGTGAAGGGACCTTCTGCGACAATTAAGACGCATCATAACGTCGGTGGTCTTCCGTCCGATATGCCGTTTGAGCTGCTTGAACCGTTCAGGGAACTTTTTAAGGATGAGGTTCGTGCTGTCGGTGCTGAGTTGAATGTGCCTGCCGATGTCCTTGGACGGCACCCGTTTCCTGGACCTGGGCTCGCTGTCCGGGTCTTAGGTGAGGTGACGCGTGAACGTTTGGCGGTGCTCCGCGCAGCGGATGCGATCTTTATCTCTGAAATCAAGGCAGCGGGTTTGTACAACGATATTTGGCAAGCACTGGTTGTCCTGCTTCCGGTGCGGAGTGTGGGTGTGATGGGTGATGCGCGGACCTATGAGAACGTGGTCGCGCTCCGTGCTGTCACAAGTAGTGATGCAATGACAGCAGACTGGGCACGCATACCGGCAGACGTACTCGCGAGGATCTCAAACCGGATTATCAATGAGGTACAAGGCATCAATCGTGTTGTTTACGATATCAGTTCAAAACCGCCGAGTACGATTGAGTGGGAATAGCAATTAATTTTCAGTTATAGGAGGTTTTGATAATCACGCAGTCTCTTTCTGACAACTAATATACCTGTGCGGCTGCGTGGGCGGCTGTTCCAGGTGCCACGCTGTGTCCAGACGCAATCATGAGTTTCTCCAATGCGTTCAAGACAAGCATCACATTCCGTTCATTGGCAGATTCACCCATCAATCCGATCCGCCAAGCCTTCCCGCTAAAGATGCCTAACCCTGCACCGATCTCTATTCCGTAATCTGTAATGAGTTGTTTTCGAATAGTTGCGTCATCGATGCCGTCCGGGATACGGAGCGTTGTGAGCATAGGTGCCCGATAGCCGGTTTCGGCTGCAGGTTGCAGGGCGATGGCTTTTGCACCGGCGAGAAGTGCGCGGGCGTTGCGTTCGTGCCGCGTATAGCGAACTGCCAACCCCTCTTCTAAGACGACGCGCAGTGCTTCCCGTAGGGCATAAATCATTGACATGGAAACAGTGTGATGGTAACCGCGCTTTTCGCCGTGCCAATAGTTTTCTAAGAGTGTCATATCGAGATAGAAACTCTGAATCGGCGTTTTTCGTTTCTGGATCACGTTAACGGCGCGTTCACTGAAACTGATGGGTGAGAGCCCAGGTGGAGCGGCAAGGCATTTTTGTGTGCAGCTGTACGCGATATCAATGCCGCGTGCGTCCATGTCAACAGGTTGTCCACCGAGTGATGTCACGCAATCGGCGAGGAACAGTGCACCGCTGTTGTGCGCAATCTCAATCGCATCCGTTAGGGGTTGAAGGATACCGGTGGAGGTCTCTGCATGTACAAGTGCGACAAGTTTCGGTGTACCGGCTTTCTCAACGACTTCTGCAATTCTTTCTGCAGGGATGTGTGTTCCCCATTCTGCTTCTACGGTTGTGACGACCCCGCCGCACCTTGTAGCAATGTTGGCGATCCTCTCGCCGAAATAGCCGTTGATACCGACAACGACCGCATCACCCGGTTCTATGACGTTGGCGAGTGCCGCTTCCATCCCCGCAGTGCCTGTTCCTGAGACAGGCAGGGTCAATCTGTTTTCCGTACCAAAGACCTGGCGGAGCAGTGCCACTGTATCATCCATCACTTCAACGAATTTTGTATCTAAGTACCCCAACATCGGGGTCGTCATTGCTTTAAGTACCCGCGCATTTGCTTCGCTCGGTCCGGGACCGAGTAGCAC
>RKRO01000472.1 GCA_007571355.1 Candidatus Poribacteria bacterium
GATGAGGGACAGTGTATGCCGAGCATCTATCAAAGGCTGCTTGTCTTCTGCTAATATTATTATACACGAGGCACTTCCCCAAATACATAGGATGCCGCCAATAACCTGAAGATTGTCGTTAGGGACCAAAATACGTCAAAGGGAATGAAGCGAACATTACAAGAACAGCCAACGGCAGGTTCCTACTTAAAATATCTATTCTCCGCTGCATAACGCCCCCTGTTTGTATAAAAAATTTGATTACCGATGGTTGATAACGTCTTATGGGCTATCGCTGTGCGTCGGTTCTTTTGCTGGACGGACGGTCCATTTTTCAAAGGCAGCTGTGAACGATTTCGCCTTCTCTCCAAAGTGAAGGGCCCCGATACTGTCAACCGGCACCGAGACCTCGCCGTAGATTGAGGAACGTCCGGATAGTCTGTCATCTTGAACTTCGAGTGGCTCAAAAATTAGGATTGAACCGTCGGTCAATGTGACGCGAGCTTCAGCTTGATCGGCTGATGTCTGCCGGCTGCGGCTGTCCCTGCGAACATTAACGACCCGGGCGACACGGTTTATCGGTATGGAAAACTCCCGCAATTTTGAATCAAACTGAATTGTTTGTCCTTGAAAGTCTAAGAGTGTTCCGCGTTTCATATCGCCTGTTTTCGCGACCAATATGTGACTCGGCGGGTTCTCTCTGTTGAAGCGTGGGACGGTTAAAGCCCGTTCCAATTTCTTCAGGTGCGACTTATCCTTTTTGAGGTTAGATAGCCTGTTGGGGAGTCCAAGCCGCCGTTCATCCCCTGGTTGTTCTATGATCACGATTCCATTTCTGGGTGCGACTTCAATCCAGCCTGGAACTGGATTTCCTTTCAGGTTTCCTTCAATTATTATGACCTCCCTGTGCCCATCGATGATTTTCTGTATGTTGTCGGCATTTATTATAAGTTGCTTGCCATCTTTCTCCTCTCCAATCACTTGTATTTTAGCCTCTTGCATCCCAATTTCTATATCCGTGCGAGTAACCCTCAAGGAATTGAAGTCGGTTGCAGACTGTGTTCTATCCATGCTTGGTGCGCGTGTCCTGTCGGAAAACTCAAGTGCCTTTATATCTGCTGAATCCAAGTGCTGTGCACTGATGAAAGGGGATTGGAAGTCGGCGGATTTGCCATCGTACGAAGTGATTTGACCCGGAAAGATTTCTCCACTTTTCAAATGCAACGTGTGTCGGAATTGTGCCGTGTTAAAAGCAGCTTTCTTTGATACAGACTTATCGTTCCGTTCTATGTGATAGTCACGGTTGTATGCCAATCGGACCGGCTTCAACGCGCCTACGGACTCCCACTGTACAGACGATGTCCCTTGACCTCCGCCGAATACAACGCGTCCACGTAGGTTCCCCAATGGATGAAACAATTTATCTTTGTTTTTATCCGCTTCATCGATATCAGGTTTCGCAGCAAACTGCAGCAGTGAAGCATCTGCAAGCGAACAAGTTACCGGTGCGTCTGCGAATGCAGTCTGGAGTACCACACTATCCGATTTCACTTGCATAAGTTTTCCGTGCAAAACAACTTTATCAGGATATTGTAGCGTAACAGCTTGATCTAACCCCGCCGGTGGAATTCCCGGTTGAAGGATGTAGTTAAGTGCTTGCAGATCGATGTCCTGTCGTGTTCCGTCTGTGTCAAGGACATAGGCATGGTCTTCCTGCACAAACAATCTGCCCTGAATTTTCTTTCCATTCGTCATGTAGACGTGCGGTTTAGAAAGGTTTATTCGCTGCGCTGCTGATTCCTCAAGTTGGCGATAGACCTTTACATTTCGCACCGTCAAATCTTCACCTCGGTTCTGAATGTAGATACCTGAATCTTTGACTGTTGGTTTGACTCCCTTTAATTGTAGTAACACATTACCGGTCGCATCAAACACTCTCAGGATGCTTGTGGTTTCGTTATAAGTTAGTCGCAAACGGAGGTTCCGTTGTTCGGGCTGAATCGCCAAAATGGATTTAAACAGCACCCCTTGAACGGCGACGAGTTCGTCTTTCCAGATTGCGAACCGTAACGTTTGGTGGAGGTCCTTACCAAGCGCGAAAGAGAAATTGGGTGGATGTGCGTCAGAGGCTAATACTAATTCAATCTCAAAATGTTCAGGCCAGTTGAAGGCGTAGAAAATTTCCGCTTTGTCTATCCATGTCTTTGGGTGACCTTCGGGATCCGCGAACCAGTCGGAACGCCGAACAAAGTCGAACGGCAATGCAGGGTCAACCGCTTCTCTCTGAGGTTTGGGTAATTTCCAATTTTTTAGTTGGGAGCCGTCGAAAAGAAAATCCGGACGTTCTCGGCGTTCAAGCATATAAACGGTTGAACGTTTGACGCGAAACTGACCGTGACGTTTGCTGGAAAAGTGAAAAGTTTCATCATCCGCTCCGATGAGGTCGGCTATCCAGACATCACCAGACAGTGTGCTCACACGAAAGGGCTCCGTTGTTGACACTTTTCTGTTCTCAGCACCGGGGGGGGAGTCGTGTTTCCGAAATGCAACACCATCTAATACTTTGACATCAAGTATCAGATCGTCCAAGAAATAGGATGATGACCAGCGGATTGTTCCTGCACTGCTTTCGAGTAACTGACCCGGCAGGACATCGCCATTTTTCCAGCGCAACCCTATCTCGTAGGGGCTGGGTAACCCAGTTCCTATTGGACATAATATCATCGCCACTGCAACTGCGACGAGTATTTTCCTTAAGCATCTCGGCATTGTAAGGCTCCTAATGTGTATGTGGATCCCCGTAAACCGGTTCCTTTGCGGAACGGACAACCCACTCTTCAAAAATAGACCTGAACGACTTTGCCTTCTCCCCAAAGTGAAGATATTGGATACTGTCAACCGGAACCGAAACATCCCCGTAGATTGATGAACGGCCTAACAACTGACCATCCTCAACCCCAATCGGCATAAAAATCATAAGCGGATTATCAATTAAGCTGACGCGGACTTCAGCCTGGAAAGCGTCATCAATTTTCAGTTTTCGGTTTTCAGTTAAAGAAGTTTCTGACTTAATCAAATCGCTCTCTAACTGCCGACTGGCAGCTCCCGGCTGAAAACTATTCCCGCTAACATCAACCACCCGCGCGACACGGTCTATTGGAATCGAAAACTTCCGTAATTTTGAATCAAATTCGATTATCTGCCCATTGATACTTAGCAGCTTTCCGCGTTTTAAATCGCCGTTGTTCGCCACGAGGATGTGGTTCGGTGGATTATCGCGGTTGAAACGTGGAACGGTTAACGCACGCCCTAATTTCATATCAAGTTTCTGTGTCCGAGTTTCAAGGGGATCGAACATAAGTTCAACGCCACGTTTGAGAGCAACAGCATCGTTTTCCGCAAAATTTCCATCGACAACAACAACTTTAGGCTGCTGTTTTCCAGCATCGTCAGGCAGCACAACTATTTCGACTTTCCCATCTTTTCTACGACGCGTCACAGAGTTCAAAATTTGACCATCCTCCAAGATGATACGATGCTTACCTTTCCCACCTGTGATCGTAATCGGGTTTCGGTTTTCCGTTCTTGCCAGACCGCTTTTGCCTGAGAATTCAATACCTTTTACATGTGCCGAATCAATGTGCTGTACACCCATAAACGGTGATTGGAAACCGACGGTCTCTTCATTGTACGACAAAATTTGACACGGAACGACTTCTCCGTTCTTCAGATGCAACAGATGCGAAAACTTTTTTGCATCAAATGGCTTCTGCCGCGAGACCCGATGCAAAGACCTTTCCACACGAGCGCCTCGGACATTCGCTAATCGCACGGGGGAAAATGCTCCTACAGGCTGCCATTGCAAATTAGAGGTGTTTTTTAAATCAAATAAAACATGACCGAGAAGACTCCCAGATTCATAAAACAATCTGTCGTAATCTTCCGTGTTTGCTTGCCTTTCAGTTGTCGCGTTGAACTGAAGCATCGAAGCACCTGCAAGGGAGCAGGTTACCGGTTCGTCCGCGAATGTCGTCTGCATGAGCAAGCTATCAGGTTTTAATTGCATCACCTGCCCGCGTAGCACCGATCCATCAATATATGTCAGTGATGCCGAAAATTGATGGGGCGGCTTTAGCGTAAGCTCTGGTTGTACAACGCGATCAATCTGCGAAAAATCAATATGCGTCCGCGTTCCGTCTGTATCAAGGACGTAACCCCGATTGTTCTCCGCAAATAACTTCCCCAGAACTCTATCACCGTTCATCAGATGGACCCGAGGTTTGGAAGAATCAAACTCTTGATATTTGGCTTCAGTAGGTTGTTGATAGATTCTTAATCGTTTTACGGTTAGGTCCTGACCCCGGTTAAAAATATAGATACCCGCTGCTTCAACAGTGGGACGGACACCGTCCAATTTTAGCAGCACATTGCCATTCGAGTCGAGGACACTCAGTACACCATTCTCATCGCCTGTCTCATGATAGGCAAGTCGTAAGCGGAAGTTTCGCCGGTCTGGATGTATCGTCAACACAGGTTCAAATAATGTGCCTTGAACAACGACGAGTTCGTTAACCCAAGTCTCCAACCGTACCGTTTCATACAGGTTTTTACCGAATGCGACGACAAAACTCGGCGGACGCGCAGTTGATGCCAATTTCAGATCAATCTCAAAACGTTTAGGCCAGTCGAGGGCGTGGAAGATATTCGCTTTGGCTTCATTCGTCTGCGGATGCCCCCCGCGATCTGTGTGCCAACTCGGTTCCACGTCTCCGAGGAGAGGCAACCCGTTCTTCTTGTTCTCATTTTCTTCGGGTAGTTTCCAAGATGATAATTGAGAGCCATCGAAGAGAAGGTTGGAGTGCTCTCGTCCCTCAAACGTATAAATCATCTCTCGGTTCACGCGAAACCGACCGTGACGCTTGCTAGCAAAGAGAAAGGTATCGTCATCTGAACCGATGAGATCCGCCATCCAGATGTCTCCTGATACTGTGCCGATGCGAAATGCCTCAGTTGCAGGGGTTTCCGCTCGGTTTGGAAAAACAATTGCGTCTAATACGCTGGCATCGACAATCAGATCATCTGCAAAGTGTGGTGATGCCCATCGAATCTTTCCACCCTCGGCATGAACCGAGGATGATCCCGGTTCGCTTTCTAATAACTGACCGGGAAGAGTATCACCATTTTTCCAACGCAACTGTGCCTCTGGCTCCTCAGCGTGCGCCGCTGGAAGCCGTAGGATTGTTAGTACCGTGATAAAGAAAAACATCTTCTTTATGTTCCACTGCATTGTTGGCTCCTTTTTTTAATGGTTACCAGTTATCAGTTACAAGAGGTTTTTGACAATTCTAAAACCTTTTACTATAAAACCAAGTCCTGACAACTGAAAACCGCTTTACCTTTCATAAATAGGCAGCAGGCGATAGTTCAATGCCAGCGTGAGAATAGCCATTCCGGTTGCGTAGGCATTGCCGTAGTTACTCGTGAAGCTGCCATCTTCTTGCTGCATCCCTTGAAGTCGCTCAATGATGCGTCGATTCCAAGCCTCCCACGCATCGAAATCGCTTTGGAAGAGTGCCTGCGCCATATAATACAGGTTGTAGAA
Source organism: Candidatus Poribacteria bacterium (assembly GCA_007571355.1). Classification (GTDB taxonomy): domain Bacteria; phylum Poribacteria; class WGA-4E; order WGA-4E; family WGA-3G; genus WGA-3G. The sequence continues at coordinate 5,582 of RKRO01000472.1, forward strand.
GGCGTACCCGCCCCGAATACTCTGATCCATCCGACGTTTGATGAATTCAGAAGTAGCTTTGTATTCGGGGGTGTCCTTTCTTTTACCGATTGCGTAAACGAGAGTTGCGATCGCTGCCCGAGTGGCACCATCGCCATGGCTGCTCATAGGTTGGTAAGCGACACCGCCGCCGCGCATCGTGCAGGTTTGGAAAAAATTCAACGCCTTGTCAACGGCTTCGTTAGGCACCTCAATACCTGCGTTCCGTGCACCGAGGATTCCCATCAACACGGTTCCAGCGACAGTCGTATCGGCATCTTGGGCTTGTGGAGAGTATCGCCACGCCCCCCAAGGATTCTTCTCTTGCGCGGTCAATGCACACCGCACCGCAAGTTCCAAAGCCTTGCCGATGGTGCGCCGCCGCTCGGCAGGCACATCCGTCCCTTCCCAGAGAAGATCTTCGCTGACCGCGCCGTACGCCTCGGAGAGTGCTAACGTCGCGAAGCCGTGGTGGTACATTGACCCGCGTCCGAACCCTGTCATGTACCCGGTTTTAGCGTTCTGATTCATAATCATATTACGCAAGGCTTTACGGATGTTTATGGCATAAAACCCGAAATCCGGGTCTTCGCCGCTCGCCATAAACGCCATGACACAGATCCCAGTAATCCCTGCGCCGTTCTGTCCACCTGCCCAACTGCCGTCTTCGAGTTGCGTGCTCGCGAGATACCGCAAGCCTCGGTCACTAATGCTTCTAACGGCTGGTGGGACACCTGTACCGTAGCGGATTGTGGGGTCCTGTGCTTGCGTTTCTAATTCGGTTGAACATAGGATGAGCAGTGTTAGGAAACAGGAAAGTCCAAGAAGCCATCTGTTTTTATTCATTTTCGCTCCAATGCAATTGGGCCGAACACCCGTTTAAATTCGCCTTGTTGCCAAGGTGTCAGAATTTCGAGGTTTCTCTGCCGTTGGAAAAGTAGGAAAAACATAGAGATCGGCGGGCTGTTTCGGCGAGACAAGGGGGCAAAGACCTCCACTGCGGTCTCTAAGTGTTCCCGCTGTGTGTTATCCAAAAGCAGCTGCGTATCCATGCACGCCACTACCAGATCCCACAAAGCCTGTCGCCGCCAAGCCCTTCTTTCGGCTTGATGTGCGCTGTACTGTGCATACGCTTCTTCAGAAAGCACATCTTTGATCGTCTGTTGGTAGAGCCGATGTGCCGTAATGCCTGAAGCATCAATTACGCTATTTTTGTCCGATAAATTTTTCTTTATCGTTTCAAGTACGCCGAGTGCTAGCTCGCGAGTCATTTCACCAGCCTCAATTTTTTCCATAAAACGGGTTTCAAGCCTTTGGATTGTTTTCTCGCGTCCATCGTCTCGCGCTTCAAAGTGCTGTTGAACTACCCCCTTGGCGGCGAGTGCCAAACGCTGTGAGGCACGCTCATCAAGGGGACCTAACAGTTCAGTATGTGCTTGAAGTTTGGCTTCAGCGAACTGCTTCGCGTCTGGAGGCCCCGGAGTGTCGGTTTCTGTCTGTTTTTTTTCTATGGTTTTGCGCGGAACGAATAGGTCAAATACGTTCTCAACCTTTCTCCTTGTTTTGAGCATTTTGAGCGGGACGAAGTGGTCCCCGCCCTTAACGATTGTTACGGGTTTTCCAAGCCGATCACCATATCCGTCCTTAAAGATATTGATAAAGTATCGACCCGCGGGCAGACCTGCTCGGACGTAATCGCCGTTAGCATCTGTTGTGGTTGTGAACGCTGTGCCATTTACACCAACAATCTTGACTTCAACCCCTTCAATAGGGTTCTGTGCCGGCGTTGTGTCAGTAATTGTGCCTCGGACAGTTCCGCCACCCGCCATAATTTCTTTGGGCATATCCGCAGTCATCAATCCCAGCCAAACTTTGGACTGTGCCTTACTCAAGAGACCATCCATAGGGATTTTCAACCTGTGGTGTACCAACTGTGCCGCCGCCCGCGGGCTGCTGATTCGCAATATGCTCATTGCGTTTCCAACGGTTTCGTTCTCTATTTCGTCGCGCAGCAATTGCACAACCTTTTCGCGTTGTGCGACGGTTAAACTGAGCTCCTTGTCAAGTAGCCCCGTTATTTGATGCGCAGCTGCCCGTTGATCTCGCTACTGTCGGGCCGCTGCAAAGTCCAAATAATCCTGAAACTGCGCTGCGCTCAGGTGTTCGGTGAACGCTGCCTTGCAAGCGGGACGTGCCAATAACACGTTAAGTAACACCGCGTTACTATTGTCCAGTGCTTTTGCGAAAGCACTCCGACTTTCCGCCTTCAACAATACGCTGTCAATTGAATCGAGAATTGACTTGTGAAGTGCTTTGACGGCTCCCTCGTCCAGATCGTAACGTTTGCCGACACTTTCGGTAACGCGCTGGAGTAAAAACTCAATTCGCATCTTGACGACAGCGTCCATTCTGATCGGTTGCGGTTCAACGTGTGACCCATCCATTTTAGACATTTTGAGTGGAACGAAGTGATCTCCGCCGTTAACGATTGTCACCGCTTTTCCAAGCCGCTTGCCGTATCCCTCCTTAGATATATGAATCAGATAGCGTCCTGCGGGAATACCCGATTTTTTATAATCACCATTCGCGTCTGTTTTTGTTGTGTACTCTGTGCCATCTTGGGCGACAATTTTGACTTCAACACCTTCAATTGGCTTCTGTTCTGGGGTTACATCGGTAATCATGCCTCGGAGTGTGCCACCATTTGCGGGGGCATCCTGAGCGAAAGTGATGCCAGAAAACATACCGACAAAAGCAACAACTATTAACGAGAAAATTAAACGGGTCATCTGTTCTGCTCCCTTTATGATTATTTTTCACTCACTTACGGAAGTGACGTTCAAAACCTGCCTGCATAAATGTCAACACTTTTTGCTGCCCAGCACTCAACATCCCGTGATCTGTCCGTTGGAGAAGTTGGTAGATCAGAATCGGTAAGGCATCCGTTTCTAATGGGTCAACGGTGAGTTCTGCTGCTATCGTTTCTAACTGTTTTCGCTGCGTATCGTCTAAAATCAGCTGCGTTCCCAAACTGGCAACTGCGACATCGCGTAAAGCCTGCTGATGCCAATTGCCCCTTTCGACTTGGTGCTCGGTATATTGCGCGAACGCCTCTTCAGAAAGCACATCTTTGATGGTTTTTTGAAAAAGTGGATTCCTTGTAATATCACCCCAAGGTTCGCGCCATCGTATTGTGCCCCCTTCGTCCCATAATTCTTGCATCAGGGCATCAAGTTTCTCATCGACTTGTTTGTCCGTCATTTCACCAGCCTCAACCGTCTGCCTAAGTTTTGCTGCAGTTTCTCGGTATGTTGCTTCGGGGTCTGTGTTTTGTGCGTCAATGTATTGTTGAACGACAACACCTTCAATTGCTGACAAACGCCGAGAAGCCTCCTTATTGAGTGTGCCTAACAAGGCAGTGTGTGCTCTTAGCTTAGCTACGGCGAAGGACCTCAGTTGAAATTCCACCCTGACTTTGTTACCTTTCGCCATTTTTTTCGCCGCTATACCTTGCAGAAGATGATACTGGGCCTGGGTGAATAGTTCCTCCAGAGAGATTTCTAACTTATCGCCTATCAGATGTAATGCCTCCAATATATCAATTTCAAATAGACTCATTGATACTGGAAAGGCTTCATTTGCTGTCGCGTCAAGTAGTAATTGCTCAAGATTTTTGCGTTGATCTCCTGTTAAGATGAGTTCTTGGCCAACCCAGGCCGTTATATATCGGGCGACTGCCTGTTGATCTTGGTGCCGCAGCTTCTTGGTGAATTCGATATAATCTTGAAGTTGCTTTTCGGTCAAATGTCTGGCGAATGCTGCCTTACCATCAGGAAGAGACAATACGCCTTCAATCAATCCGATGCTGCCCTTTTGCCCTACCCGAGCGAATTCACTTGCATCTTGGTTGTTCTGTTCCAGCACGGCATTGAGTGCGTCAAGGATTGACCGATGAAGTGCTGCAATAGCTGGTTCTTCGAGGTTGTAACGGTTGCCGATATTTTTAGTTATATGCTGAATTAGTCCTACACTCCACACACTCCACCGATCCTCGGCATCGTCATTTTTCGCCATTCTGAGGGGAAGGAAGTGATCGCCTCCGTCAACGATTGTAACAGGTTTACCACTCCGGTTGCCATACCCTCTTTTAAATGTACTAATCAGATAGCGTCCGGCGGGGATACCTGAACATTTATATTCGCCGTTGGCATCCGTTTTCACTTTAAAATCGTGGACACCGTTTCGGCCATAAATCTGAACGTCAACACCTTCAATAGGCTTTTGTTCCGGGGTTGTGTCGGTAATCGTGCCTCGAAGCGTGCCGCCATTCGCAGCATCGTTTTGGGCAAAAGAGGTTCCTATAATCATACCAATACAAGCGACTACACTTAGCATAAAGGTATAAGAGAGCGTTTTTCTGAGTTGCATTGTAAATCCCACCTAATTTTCTTGGATTGTAGCGAGACCGGTCTGCCATTCTTGTCCTTTTTTGCCTGCGTAGAGCATGACATAGGTCCCATCGATATCGAGGATCTGCCCCGTCAACACGCTGTCGCAATCGAACGCCTCAGGGGCGTCGGATGGTGTAAATATAGGGTTGTAAGGGTTTGGTTCAAAGGTCTGGAAATCGCGAGTCCGTACATGTCCCATCCGCCAGACTTCGCCATCGAAACCACCATAGATAATATGGAAGTGCTGTGGACCTTTAAACAATTCCGTTTCACGAACAGATTTGCTATCCCATGTTTCCCCACTCCCTGCGAAAACCGGATTGGCAGGATTTTTTGTGACCGCTGCTGGATTGCGCGTCGGTGCCGTCGCGTGACACATTGTTAACCCTTCTCCGAAGGATTTTGTTGCCTTGGCCGTATAAAGAATATGAATCGTATCCTCGTCTATTGCAACCGAAGGGTGCGATGCGCCGTCAAGTTCATGTTCGGCATCCGCCGGAATGACAGGTGTGTTTTGAACGCGTCGCCACTCGCCGAGGTCTCCATCGCTCACAAGCAACCCTGTCTGTTCAGGTGTCGTTTTCCCTTTGCCACGATAGTACATGTAATACTTCCCGTCAGCAGGATTCAAGAACGGAAAGGGATACTCGACGGCTTGATCATCAAAGCCGTCCGATGCAGGCTCAAGAATCGGGTTGCGCGGATCCTGTGTGATATTGGTAATGTCATCAATGGGTGCCGTTGCGTGCATAATCAACCAACGCACGGCAAAATCCCGTTTACACCAGATATAGTGGATTGTGTCATCGACGACAATTGCATGGGTCGCTGCAGCCCAGAGCGGCGGCTGCAGCGCGATAATCGGGTTGCCTGTCTCTATCCGCTTGAAACTGGCGAACACCTCAAACGGGATCGCCTCTTTGTTTATATCTGCCATCAATTCCGCCTCTATTTTCCATCGTGTGCGGTAGAGTATCCCTACTGTCCCTCTAAAGTATTGAAATAAGCATCTAACCCTTGACGAAATTCCGCCGGCAAGACGCGTCCCGCTTTGCCAGTCGCCTGTCTGGGTGAACGATTTTCAATAAAGGAACTGCCGCTGTCGTCCCCGAATCCGAGAAGTGCCAAAGCGGAGGCAGTCGCATCAGGTGATGTCGTTACCGAAGGCGTGTTTGGAAGTCGACACGTTTGGAGCAAGATTTCAATCACCTCTGTGATCGCAGCAATCGCCTCGGGCCCCGTATTCGGTTCCGCAAGCATGTCCTCTACCTCACCCATAACATCTGCAGCTTGCATGACTTTTGCGAGTTGTTGCTGGATTAAGGGTTCTTGCGCATTCGGTAGGAGACCAATCTGTGCAGCGACTTCTTGGGTATCTTCGGTGAGCGTAATCTGTGTATCATATAATGCGATGCTGCGCTCACTGTATTCGTCTGCGGTAAGGGCTTCCTTCGCCTGCTCAACTTCGCGCGTCTCTTCTCGGAGTTGAATCTCGCGATCAATGATACGCATGACTTCAAGGACAATCTCCGGCGGCAGGTTCGGTAACTCAATCAATCCGCCTTCCTGCGGAGTACCTTCGGATGGCGGTACCAATTGCTCTGCCCATCGGTCGAGCGTATCCGCCCAGAATTCTGCCTCAATGGTAGACTGCCCAACAAAATTTTTGTTAATCGCTTTTGAGATTTCTTGCATCTGGTTTGATACGAGTGCGTCCTGCATCTCCGCAAGCACACGTAAGTAATTCGGTGAGGGCCGTCGATCTGTATAAGCCGCCATGTCTTGGATAATAGTAGAAACGGTTTCGGACTCGTTGGTCTCTCGTTCTGCCAAACGCTCCCGATCAACCTGGTTTTCGGCAGCACTGCGTTCAAGCCCGAAGCTGTTAAGATCGTTCAGGGCTACTGCGATGTCAATCTGTCTTCGCGATGCAGATTTTAAGCGTTTCACGAACGTGCTGTTTTCAAAGCTGACAAGCAGTTTTCCCATCTCCTCCGCCAATTTTGCAAAAGCATCAAGCAATTCCTGTTGCTCTTCAACCGCTTCCAAAACGAGGTCCACTGCCCCAGGCGTTTCTGCCGCATCTTCGTTTGCTTCATCTTTTTCGTCTCTACCGCTTCCTTTAAGCATTGTCCCAGGGAGACGGAGACCGCCGACGACCTGCGGTGCCTGCCCTTCTGCCGCCTCACCCTTATTGAATCCCGATTCAACGTCTCCGACGGTAGGCGTAGGGTTAGCAGGCGTGTAACCCGGTTTACCGGCTGGCTGTTTGCTTCGATCGATGCTGACCCCTTTGCCGGGGGTATTCGGATCCTCCGGCATCTCGTCCAAATCTTCAGGTGCTACTCTATTGTCGGGGCCATACTTTTCTACCTGTTCCGAGTCATTCGGTTCACCTTTGGCAGGTGATTGGGATCCCTGTGTTGATTGATTTTTTTGTGGACTCGTATTCTCAGTCGGTTCACCTGCAGAGGTTTCCTGTTGAGAGGGTGCTCCCGGTGCCTCAGCAGCGCGAGAAAGCAGTTCTGCAACAGACGGCATCCTCTGTCCAGCGATCTCCTCCAACTGTTTAAGGATGTCTGCCCACGCCTCAAGGTGTTCAGCGTCAAACTCATCGTTCTTCGCTGCCTCTTTAACGAGTTCCACGCCGCTTTCGATCAAACTATCAAGTCGGGCAGCATTTGCACGTTCCGCGGCAGCTTGCTCTTGGATTCTCTTGCGCTGTGCGGGGTCGTCAAGTGCCTCTGGGGGCAGATCGCGGAGTTCACGGTTGGTTTGATGCAATTGCAATTCTTTATCATGGACATCCATTGCAGCTTCTGTCCACAGCTGCAGCTGCCCGACTAACCACTTGAAGTGTTCTGCTGGTGTTAGCACATGTAGGACAAGTGGTGGCGAGTAGACACGCTCACGGTCGGGCAAATAGTCCTCCGCATAAGCGCGCAATCGGAGGCTCTGCGGTCGTAAATTTTCACGTTTGGGGGCAAATGTTGCAGCGACCGTTAAACTGTCCGCAGTAGGTGTGCCAGCCGACACGGTCTTCTCGCCGCTCGTAGGTTCCGGATTGTGAACGGGGTTCGGGATACCCTCCCACGCTAGACCGATCTTTTTGACACCAAAATCGTCCGATGCCTGAATCTCAAAGGCGAGTACCTCATCGGTAATAACGACCTGATTGTTCCTCAATTTGTTTAACGCAACCGTCGGTGATTCATCGTTAACGGCTTCAAAGCGTAGCACTTGTGGTTCACTTGCGGAAAGTCCAAATTGGTCTCGCCATGCCAGTCGCGCCTCAGTCGTTGTATCCACCGTGATCGGCTCGGTCATTACACGCGTCCCTTCAACGCGTTGTGGCAGGTCATTCAAGGTCGCTTCTGCAAGTTCTCGTGTGATGGCGGCTTCAAGCGTCGCAGTACTCCCTTTTACCAAACTCACTATTCCGCCCCGCACATCCATTGTCATCGGTTCTTGACGTTGTAGATAGGTAGGGAATTCAACTTTGGCAATAAGTTCTGTCAGGGCGGGACGCAATTTGGGTTCTATTGGAATAGAACGCCGTGCGTCCCCCACTCGAAGTGCGACACTTCCGTTCTGCGTCTGTGGCGGCAATTCAAAACGGTAGGTATCCTCGTCTAATGTCGCGACAACTAATTCCTGATCTGCATACCGCGCTTCCGCTGACTCAGGTTTCCACGGAGAATCTTCTTTCAGACGCGCCTGAACATCAAAAGGTTCGGCATACGCCACAATACGACGGTCGGTCTCACCTTCCAATTGCGCGAAGGTATAACGCTCCACGGCGCGCCACGGTGTTAACCATCGCGCGAGGGCGTTTCGGCTCGTTGCGGGAATCACAGCAGCCCCAATGACAACCAATATCAAAGGCAAAATTACAGCATAAATCCATTGACGGTGTCGCGGATTCGGAACTGCCTCTGCAAGATTGTGCCTTGCGACCTCTTCGTCAACCTGATGCATAGCCGCCTCAATCAAGCTGCGACTCGCCGACCTATCCGAACGATTAGATGCCAATTCCACAATACCGAGGACGTGATTGCCAAAACGTGGAAACTTATGCTGCAACAACCGAGCGATTCCCTCCAATTGTCGATGTTTCCATACCCAATGATAGTACTTCAACGGCAAAAAGAGCACCATGCCGACCATTCCAATTATGAGGATAAGTACCCGTAAAAGCGCAGGCGTATCAAACACCCGGTCTAATCCGAACACGACGAGATACGAAATCATAAGACCGAAGATCGCCGCCAGTGTCCCTTCAGCAAGTTTGATGATCCACACGCGTTTCTGGTACTGTTCAAGTGCAGCCTTCATACGAGGTGGTAAGTTGACTGCATCCTTTTGTGTATGGGATTTTGCTTGTGTTTGGTTCATGAAAAATCTCCTCGTATTCGTTATCGGTTGTCAATTGAAATATTTTTTAAATTTACGGCAACTATTCTATATACATGTCGCCCCTCTGGGGCTTATTCTTCGGAGTGGGCAGATTCTCTATACACATGCTAAAACTGCATCAACAAGTTATACCCACCCATCATCAACCATCAATGTCAATGGCGATTCCATCTCTTCCATAGGTAGGTGAATTCGCTGCCGTTTCCGAGACGACTCATAGATCGCCATAAGGAGCTCTAAAGAGGCATAGCCTTGATAGCCACTTGAGCGGTGTTCCCGATTCTCCTCAATTGCTGCAATCAGGTCTTGCACGGGGTTGCTCTCTGGAGGCAATTCCGGTGTCACCCACGCGCCGCCAGTCTGCTCGTTGCGGATACGGAGGGAGGGACCACCTGGGGCAGCGAGTTCAATCTCGCCATCTGTTCCATAACAATAGATATGGTGATAGCCGGGCGCGGTATCGCTTCCAGATTCAATGATGCCTCGGGCATTACTCTCAAATTTGAAGTAACCGAGCGCGAAATTCTCGGAATGCAGATCATATTTCATGGGTGTGCCAATCCGTTCAATCTGCCCGATTACCCAAGTAACAGGATGATCGCCGTAGATATAACGCATCAGGTCAACGGTATGTGTTGCATTGTCTTTCAGGTCGCCGCCGCCACAAACCCCGTGAATTCGGAAGATTTCACCGATCCGACCGTCAGCAATCATCTGTTTTGCGGCAGCATACGGCGCAGAAAACCGAACCTGATGGTCAATCGCTAACTTCACATTGTGTGCTGAGCAGGTCTGAAGCATCTCGCTTGCCTGTCCGAGGTTTTCCGCCATCGGCTTCTCAGAAAGGATGCCTTTGACACCCCGTTTTGCGACTTCAATCACGACGGGAGCGTGCAGTTTCGGGCGCGTGCACACCGAAACGATATCAATAGCTTCTGTTTCGAGCATCTCAATGTAATCCGTATACTGTTTTTCGATGCCGTACTGTTCGCCATAAGCTTTTACACGTTCTTCGTCAATGTCGGCAATGGCTGTCAGGGCTGCTCTCGGCTCTTTCACATACCACCCCATGTGCATGTGAGAAATCCCACCGCAACCGACGACTGCTATTTTATAGTTATCACGCATGATAAATTCCTCTGTCCCTTCCTGGATCCTCAATATGGATTATAGGTTTAGGTGCTATATTCGCCGTTCCAAAAGATATGATACCATGTTTGACTGAACGTGTCTATCTACATTTGAGTTGCGGTAAGTAGGGGCTGGGGTTACCTAACTCTACTGATAGGTCCATTTATACCGTGCCTGTCATCTTTCTGGCGACCCAGAATACGCCGAGCAGTAAAATTAAGAGACCTGCCCAAATCGGGTGTGCCCAAATCCGTGTCCGATGGACAGTCGGTTCGGGTTCTGGTAAGGCCGCCAGATATTTTAATAAATTCGGCACTTCAGAGACCGATACCAGTTTACCCTCGGTAATTTTGGTGATCTCCTCTAAAACATCAAAACGTGCCAGTCGTCCCTGCTGTTCCCGATTTAAGCCTTGCACCGAGATATCCGTTTGTACAGAAGCACCGGTTTCGCTACTGCTCGCAACGAGACGATAGTTCCCCGGTTCTTTTGGGACAAATGACCCGACAAACAATCCCGCTAAATCCTCCGTGCCGGGTTGTAACCGGATTGTCTGCGTTTTACCGGATGGCGAAATTGCTTGTACGACAACCGTGCCGCGATCCAAAGGACCCCCTACATTGTCGATAGCGTTGGCATTCAACGTTAAGACATCATCGACGTTCGGCCGATCCGGTGCGTAGAAGAGCCGTATCGACTCGCTCTGCGCCATCTGTCGTCGGTATGCCATCCACCGCGCGACCTGACTCCAGAATCGATAGTGGTATTTGTCTTCAACACCTTGTCGCCAACGCCAAGCACTATCTGTCCCCATAAATAAGACTTTGCCAGTACCGTACGTCTTGGTTACGATTAACGGTACCCGTCCGGAGGCAGTCGAAACTTGGTCGTGAACTGCGAGAGTCTCAGTGCCGACCTTGGCGCGTTTGACACCAGCGTACCAGAAAAACCCCGGAAGCTTGCGCCACACTTCGCTGCTATCTTCATCGGTGTCCCCAAGGCGGGTTAGTAAACTCCGCTGTCCAGAAGCAGTGAGTGCGAAATACCCTTGGCTACTCGACCCGACACCTTCAGGTGTCGCTGGATCCAAGAGGACGGGATAGAGGTCACCGAGCGGTCCTAAGACCAACGACTCGTGTGCACCTGCACGGCCCGGCATAAAAACAAGTCCCGAAGCTTGGGCACTGACTAATTTCCTTAATGCCTGTGTCTGTTCAACAGTTAACTGCCCATTTTTGATACCGACATCGCCAAGGAATACCACGTCATAGCGACTCAACTCTCGCTCGTCAGGAAAACGTTTAATATAACTGCGACCCCCACCGACTTTCGGCAATTCAGGATGAAAAAGGAGGCAAGTCACTTCAACCCCCGGATCCCGCTCCAAGGCGTTCCGTAGATACCGGTATTCCCATCGTGGGTAAGATTCGATGACAAGCACTTTCAATTGTTCTTCACGTATTGATATGGGGGCGGAAATCTCATTATTTTCGGATAGCAACTCCTCAGGATCCTGTGCAATACGCAGGCTTAATGTATATTCTCCGGTCGCTGGCAACGTACAGACGACATTATCTTGCGCTTGGCGCATCGCTGGAACACGGACGATTTTGGTAATTTGGTTCTCAGCAGTAGCGGACGCGGATTCTGACGTTCTATTTATCGTAAGTGTGACGCGGACATCTCGATCCTGTCCCAAAGTGCTACGTACAACAAACGGAATACGAACCTGTTTTTTTACCACTGCGAAAGTCGGGGCATCCATCCGAACTAACTCGAGGTCCGGGAGTGGTACCCTGCTGCCGACACCAACGGCGAATACGGGAATCCCTTTCATCCGAAACCGTGTGGCTGCCGCTACTGGCGAGTTGCCGACGTTCCAATCGCCATCTGATAGAAGCACTACCCCGCGAAGATTGGTATGGTTGTCCAGAACGTGGGACAGTCCGGCATTCAGATCCGTAGCTTCTTCTGGTGGGTCTAACGCTGAAGAAAACGGTTCAAATACCACGTTGAGATCGTCTGCATCCTGCGGGTTCTCTGTACCAGATGTGGATTTGCCCTTCCAGACTTCCTCAGCCATCAGCGGCTGAATCGTTTCAGCACGGCTCTTGGGTTCACTGGAAACATTTTCACCGTCAAGAACATCCCGTGTCTCCATACTTTTGGACTGGTCCCAGAGTACGGCGAGGGTTGAGCGTCGCTCCGGTAGTTGTGTTTTCAACCATTCCGGTTGATTTAGTGTAACAACGACCAAGCAAACCAACACAAAACGCAGTAACTCAAGCCATCCGGTCTGTTTGCGATAGCCGTTACGGTGCCACGCCAACCAGCATAGGACACCCGTTACAGTGATCACTAACAACCCCAAGACCATGATGGAACCGCTTGAAAGAAATTCCAAACTTCCCTGTTGTTCTTGCATTTTTTTAATTTTCCTTCGGTTCGTTCAGGCGGGTTTCGCCAGGAAGCACTCTCTCCGTTCATCTGAAGAAATACCCAAGCAAAACCCTTCCACTGCGTTTCAGGCTAACATAATTGCCTAAAAGATTGGAAGATCGGAAAAGTTAGGCAAGGCTGGTCCCTTCCAGTCCCTCTTCTTGTCTTCCATTCCTAATATTCCTGCCCGGCAAACTTAACACTGCCTCCAAAATGAGTGCTAACGCCATTGCGATGAGGAAGATACGCCAGAGTTCACTCGCTAAGGCAGATGTATCGCCAACATCAACATCAATTCTCCTATAGGACAGGCCTTCAAACAACGCATCTACTGCCTCAACAGACGATGTTTTAGCAGTATCCTCAGCTTGACTGCGGTTCACGGCGACCCAATGCGTTTCATCTTGATAAACGCCAGCATGTAATCCACGCGATGAAAGGGATACGGTGTCTTCTTCAGGTGCTACTGATGTCCACTGCTCCCGGTCCGCAAGCACACCGAGTCCAGCATCGCGTTGAGATGCCATAGTCAATGCCAGGCTGCCTTCAGTTAACGCTCGCTGTAACATAACATAAAACACGACCCCGTCGCGTTCAAGAGAAGAAAAGTGCGCCGTCGGTAGTGTACTACAGAAATAGACTGCGCCGCGATCTGTAACGACACGGTTCAACAGTGGAGCATCATCGTCAAACCTTGCCAACGGCGTTCCGAGACTCTCAAGCATGCGATATCGGTAGGTGCGCAATTCGTTCAAAGGTAAGGCATCGCCACTCTCTACATGTGCTAACAGATCCGCATCACCACGCCACCATGAGAGTTTAGAAACCTGATCACTACCGGAAAAGTGCCAGTTGCCCCAGTGTGAATCAAAAAGTTGTTCGCCAGTACCCCCGGGCCCCGGCGGAAAGAACATAGCCACACGTCCGGTGTTGACGAAATGCATAACCTGCTCGGCGACCAACCCTCGTGGAAGTGCCGCTTGCCAAATTAACAATGCAGTATTTTCCCAGTCAATTTCTGCTACACGATTTGCGGGAATCACATCAACACGGTGTTGTAACCGGATATCTGTCGGAATCGCAAGTGCCCGCCGGAACGCCTCGCCAACCTTTGCGTCATCACTGACGATGACCGCCTTTCGTACGGGAGGAGTTGAAAAGACAAAGAAAAATCGATTGTCCAGTGGGTTCGCGTCGCCGGGTAAACTCACTGATCCCCAACCGGAACTGAGTTTGCCATCAATAGGAATGCGGTGTCCTTGCAAAGAAGCACCGAGTGTGTCAAGTGCCACTTCGACGACGGAACGAACATTATTGACTTCAAACGCAATCGGTACCTGCCGTGCGCCCCCATGGCCATCCGTTCTGCGAACTATCACATCAAGAACGAGTTCTGCGGTGCTGCCACGCTGCCAACGTTGCACGTTTTCCGCTCTGACCGATAAATTGCTTGAAGGCGGATCTGTATATGCAAGCAAGAAATGATGTACACCTTGTAGTTCGGCAAATGCCTCACGTATGGCGTTCCATCGACCACTGTGAATATCCCAATCGTTCTCTTTCAAATCCGAACAGATCCAGATTTCGGTGCGTCCTGATTCATTTGCTTTAAGGTACGCCAAGGCCGTTTCAAGCATTGCTGGGATATTTGCACTGGTGACACTTGCACCCGTCACAGGCAGGTTCAGGAGTGCTTTAAGCGAATCTACCTCTTGCATCTGACCGGTGGCACTGTCAATCAGCATGAGGTGTGTTCCGTAATCGCCTTGTTCCAATAATTCTGTGAGTCGTTTTAGGGCCGTGGATCTTTTTGATTCACCCGCCTGCAGGTCTTGCATCTCCATGCTGGCGGATCGGTCCAAAAGGATCAGCGTGGCATCGGGCTTACTCAATCCGACGCTTCCTAACCACCCGCCGGACAGTGGGCGACTCACAGCAAAAATTAAGGTCCCGACAGCCAAAACGCGCATGAGTAGGATAAGCAGATGCCGCAGGCGTGCCATACCTCGGCTCATCCGTTTCGCGCTCATCAGGAACATCATCGCCGCCCAAGGGATAGTCCGATGCCGTTGCTGATTAATTAAATGGATGAGGATCGGCAGTGCCATCAATGGAAGTGCGATCAATGCAAACGGTTGCAAAAAACTCATAACTTCTATTAGTTATCAGTTATCGGTTTTCAGTTCTCAGTCACTTTGTTGTGGCGTTCAGGTATGTCCATCGAAACGCGAGATACCGCAAGGCCTTAACTGACAACTGACGATTGATAACTGATAACGACTCCTCACTTGTGTTTTTTAGGTGTTCGTCCCAACAAAAATCGTGCCAATACGTCTCCGTAATTTTCGTGGATACAGATCCGATGATAGTCAACCTCGGTGTCGAGAATCACCTCGTCCATACTGTCGAGGTACATCGCCATTGCGCGTCGGTACTGCGTACCGATGACAGTCGGATCTGCGAGGATCGGTTCCCCACCTTCCATGTCAACAAACCGGATGGGACGATCAAACTCAAAATCCAGTTCACTCTGTTCCATGAGGTGAAATACAGCGACATCGTGCTTACGGAAGCACAGGTGCTCAAAGCAATTCCGTACTGTTTCGGGCTCGATGAAGAGGTCTGAAATGACGACGATGAGTGCTCGCTGCGGGACCCGTTCAGCGGTTTCATGGAGGACATCAGCCAATCCGGTCTCGCCTGATGCTTCCATCGCGCCTAATTCATCAAGGATTATACTAAGATGGGTTGCACTGCGCTTTGGGGGGATTTCTTTATGGAACGTCTTGCCTGCACAATAGAGTCCAACGGCATCGCCTTGTAGGGCAGCTACATACGCTAAGGTGCCTGCGATTCGACGCGCATAATCAAGTTTACTTATATCGGGATCACCATCAGTCGTAGCGGACGGCGCGTGTGCGAAATCCATAGAGCCACTGGTATCAACGACCAAGCACATCCGTAGATTGGTATCGGCTTCAAACTCTTTGATGTAGTAGCGATCATTACGCGCATAGGCACGCCAGTCGAGTCGGCGTGTGTCGTCGCCTGGGACGTACTTACGGTACTCGGCAAACTCAAGACTGGAGCCTCGAATCGGACTTCGGTGTTTACCAGATACATTTCCGATCATAGGCAGCCGGGCATGGAGTTGGAGTGTGGATAACCGTTCAAGTACTTGCTGATTGAGGTAATCGCGTCTGAGTTGCAGTGCCATAACCTACCCCTGTTCCGATAACTCTTCGACGAGACGGTTGACGATACCTTGGCTGGTAATGTTTTCGGACTCCGCTGCGAAGGATGTAATGACACGATGCGCCAGCACTGGATTTGCCACTGCGACGACATCTTCAAGCCGAGCCATGTAGCTGCCACTGAGTGCTGCGCGTGCTTTCGCACCCAAGATCAGGTATTGAACTGCTCGAGGACCGGCACCCCAAGCGACGAGCGGCTTCAGCCAGTCAGGTGTTGCGTCGCCTTTCGGACGTGTACTACGCACCAAATCGACAGCGAACTCATAGATATGCTCCGCGACAGGCACCCGACGGACAAGGTCTTGGAAGGCGAGAACTTCTTCACCTGTCAGAACGGATTCCAGCGGTGGTAGTGCTACACCCGTTGTAGTCCGCGCAATTTCTATCTCCTCAGATCGATCCGGATAGTCCACCTCAATTCTGAACATAAAACGGTCGAGCTGCGCCTCGGGTAGCGGATAGGTACCTTCTTGTTCAATCGGGTTCTGTGTCGCTAGCACAAAAAACGGTGGATCCAGTGAGTATGTTCTGCCGATAACTGTAATCTTGTATTCCTGCATCGCTTCTAGCATAGCCGCTTGTGTTTTCGAGGGTGCCCGGTTAATCTCGTCTGCAAGAATGAGATTCGCGAACAGTGGACCCTTTACGAACTCGAATTCGCGTCTGCCGCCGGGGATCTCTTGAAGGATGTCGGTTCCGGTGATATCCATCGGCATCAAATCAGGCGTGAATTGGATTCGGCTGAACTGCAACGCCATCGTCTCGGCAAAACGTCTTACTAACAACGTTTTTGCTAAGCCGGGAACACCCATCAACAAGGCGTGCCCTTGCGAAAATAGACAGATCGCCAAATGTTCGATAACTTGCTCCTGACCGACGATGATCTTAGCAAGTGTTTGTTTCAATTGGTCGTAGACGTTTTGGAGTTCGTCAATCGCAGCAACGTCATCGGCATGCATTGTATCGGTATTTTGTGTCGCGTTCATTGAATTCCTTTCGTATTACTGGCGTAAAATTATGAGATCAGGGAATATAAACGATGTAGATATTTCGTTTCTTGTGGTCATTTTGATCGCACCTGTGGCAATAGATGTCTTATGCGCATTGTTTTAGTTGAGAATTGCTTCTATTTTCTTGAAAATAGAAAATTTCCAGAAATCGAAAACTGAATGCCTCTGTCTTTTAGAGACATAGATCCTTAAAAAGACAGCAAAAATGTCTTCTTTCGATCAACCTATCCAACTATCCGCAAATTCTATGCCAATTTGACCAACACTGTCCCCTTCGCAAAATTCCCGCGAGAATTGCACACAATCGGGCATGTTTGATACCTAATTGCCCGAAATCGTGCAAAATTTACTTACTGATAGCATATATGGGTAAATCAAAGTTTCAATTATTAATGACGCAATTTGTA
>RKRO01000320.1 GCA_007571355.1 Candidatus Poribacteria bacterium
AAACAATAAAACGTATCCTAAACAACAATTTTGGCAAATCACCGATGCGTACTTTAAAAACCCAAGTTTTTTAAGAGATAATATCAAATTACCATATAACTGGATAATTCCGCGAAAAAAATCAGAACGGCACTTTGACAACCTACAACTTCAATTGCTGCCGTGATAGAACGTGGGCCGCCAGTCACTCGTCGTTTGCAAATTTAACGAAATCATCATTAAATCTTGTGGTTTGGACGATATTAGAAAGTCTGCAGGTGAACATTGATGGGGTGCTGCTTTGGTTCACCAACGGGGGAACCCTAAAGGGTTCGCCTACGACAAACGTGTACCCTGGATGGAGAAGGCCTTTTCCCATTGCGCTTTGGAGATACGCCTTGAACCGAATCTTACAAGATGATTCAGAGCGACCCTCCATTTTTTTCCTTTATCCAACTTACATCCTGCTCAAGTGAACCCAAGCGAGTATCCACACGCTCCATCCAATTTAAGACGAGTCTTTGAAATTCTTGATTGTCCATGTGTGACTCTTTATGTATCGACGAACTTCATCAGAAGTTTAACACATTTTCCTGGAAATGCCAGCTTTTTTTCTATACATCTCGGCGAAAAGAGAAAGACCTGATTTATGGAAACGCCACTCAAAATCAACTTTGATAAAGGCACGCTTGTCCTACAAAATGTCCCAGACGCACTCCAATCAGATTTACCTGATACTCGCTGGGATGAGCGGACCCTCACCTTCCGAGCACCTGCCTACCGCTACCGAAAAATCGTTTCGCAGCTGCGCGCACACGATATCACCTACGAAGACACAGCGAGACAATTCACAGGCGCACATTTCACACATCAAAAATTAATTACACCGTATCCCTACCAGACAGCGGCAATTGACGCGTGGCACGCCAACGGCAAACGGGGCGTGGTGACCCTGCCTACCGGTGCAGGTAAAACCTTCATTGCAATTCTGCTCATCGCAGAAACCCAACGTCCGACACTCATCCACGTACCGACAATTGACCTCATGCACCAATGGCACGCTGTATTGACAAAACACTTCGGACAAGAAATCGGACTCTACGGGGGTGGCCAGCACGAATTGCAAAATATTACGGTGACAACCTATCAATCCGCAGTTATGCATGCGCCGCATTACGGGAATCGGTTCGGTTTTGTTATTTTTGACGAATGCCACCATCTCCCCGGAGAACAGTATCAGTACACCGCTATCAGCAGCATCGCACCGTTTCGATTGGGGCTGACAGCGACACCGGAACGGGTTGACGGAAAAGAGAGTCTCCTCTATGCACTTGTGGGTGAGTGTTGTTACGAGGCCAAGGTTCAAGAACTCTCAGGAAAAACGCTTTCCGAGTACCGCGTTGTGACTATCGCGGTTGAGATGGAAGATACGGAACGGGTGCGGTACGATGAAGCGCGCCATACTTACTTAAATTTCCTCAAACAGGCAAAAATCAGCATGAGAACACCGCGCGGATGGCATATCTTCCTCTGGAAAGCGGCACAATCCGATGAAGGCCGCGCTGCCTTCAAAGCGTATCTCACCCAAAAGCGACTCAGTTTCGCCTCTACCACAAAACAGGAGTGGGTGTGGAAACTGATTCAAAGACATCGCGGTGATCGAATTATCATCTTCACACAAGACAATGACACGGCGTATCAAATCGGGACACGTTTTTTTCTACCAGTGCTAACGCATCAGACAAAACCCAAGGAGCGGAACGACTTTTTGAATGCATTCCGTGACGGGACCTATTCCATCTTAGTTACCTCCAAGGTACTAAATGAAGGCGTAGACGTGCCGGAGGCGAATGTCGCTATTATCGTATCAGGGAGCGGGAGTGTGCGGGAACACGTGCAACGGCTCGGGCGTATCCTCCGCAAGCGCGAAGGCAAGCAGGCGGTACTTTACGAACTCATCTCTAAACAGACAGCGGAACATTCTGTTAACAAGCGCCGCAGACAACATCACGCCTATCAGACACTGTAAATAATCGGCACCCGCTTATCGTCCCGGACGAAAGTCCAAAACCATGTCATTTAACCGCAGGGTATATTTAAAGGATGCTTACCAAAGACTTACTCCAATACAAAATCCGGAAGGGGCAAATCCACCCACAATTCATAGAGCCTATTGATAGCGCGTTGTTAAAGATAGCTGAGCAGCTCATCGCTGTTTTTGAAACGTCGCCAAACGAGTCGCGCGCAATCCTTTTGGAATCAAGTAAGCACATAATTGATAGTACACCGGGGCCATCGATAGTCAAACGTGGACTCGAAAAACTCCTGTTAGACAGGACAGAATTTGATACAGCACCCAACGAAGAACTGATCGCGTTTCGGAAGCAACTCTTTACAGAGACGAGCCGCCTACTTTCACAAGAACAGTTTCAAGACTATGCAGACTATCAACGTAAGGTTTTAGAGACAATAGCAGAGGAATCGCGACCAAAGGTCGCTCCTACAGAGGTAGTGGAGTTGCGTGCTAAACTCTACGCGGATTTACCGAGCAGTCAACCGGTCTTGACATTCAAGACACTTTCCGCTGAACGTCTCCTTCACCGTTACAACGCCGCGCAGGTTCAAGGACTGCTTCTTCATTGTAATTCGCTTACACTAAAACTCTCCGATTCTATGACCGCTGAACTCCGACAACTGTTCAAGTACCTCAGATTCAATCAACTCCTCTCTACAATTCGAAAAGAAGGCGAACTATATGAAATTACGGTGGACGGACCGCTCAACCTCTTTTACAAAACGAAGCGATACGGTATGAATTTGGCGAACTTTTTTGCCGCTGTGTTGCATCAACCGAGATGGGCACTGACTGCGGATATCCAGTTTCGGAACAAGCAGCCTTCTCGATTATCGCTTGATGAATCGTGTGGTATCAAACCGATTTCACAGCAATTTCTCGCCTATATCCCCGAAGACATTCAACTTTTTCAGGCGATGCTCCGAAACAAAACCGATGACTGGCAGATCCGTCCCGGGAGTCAATTCCTTCCGTTAGCAGGCGACTTCTATTGCTTTCCAGACTATCAACTCGTCCACAAAAGTGGCGTGGAGACCGCTATTGAGTTGTTCCATCCGTGGCATCAAGGACATCTCATCAATAGACTCAACACACTTGCAGAACAGAAAGATGTATCTCTTATCCTCGGTGTCTCAAAGGAGTTGGGAAAAAAGCCGCTCATCGCGGAGGCATTAGAAACATCTGCATATTTCTCACAGTTCGGTTTCACATTCCGTGATGTGCCAACTATGCGATCTTTACTCCCAATTTTGAATTCGCTTGTGTAGGTTCGGGCGAAAAATGTGAAATCCCCCAACACCTTAGCAAGCATAAGCGGTCATGATGGAACCATACTCCTCTGGAATGTGCCAACAAAATAGGCAGATGCCCTACCCTAATTTATTTATTTCTTCAAGAAAGCACGCGGGCGGAAAACTGATCCTTGATTTTAATCTCGTCTGCTGCTAAAATGTAACGGAACGATGGAGGAAGATTATGACTTTATATAGATTCGGTGCACTCTTTTTAATCGCAGGTTTAGCACTCTACCTCACGGCATGTGGCACGAAAGCGATACCGTATTCACAAAGCACGGATGCCCCCGAACCGAACGAAGTCGCTGTCGCACACTATAATTGGGGTATGGCATCTGCAAAGAACGGCAATTTCGACCAAGCCATCATGGAACTTCATTTAGCTATTCAGAACGAACCGGGGTGGGTAATGCCGCTTTTTACCTTAGGGGTTGTCTATGGCAATCAAGGCGAACTCGACAAAGCCATTCAAGCGTGGGAACGCGCGACGCAATTAGATGTCAATTTCGCGAAGGCGCATTATAACCTCGCCGTTGCCTATTCACACAAGGAAGAAAACGCACGATCCATTGCATCGCTACGTGAGGCGATTCGGTTAGACAAGGAAGCTCTCTCCTCAGCAAAAGTGGATCCGGCACTTGAGGGCATTCGTAACACGCCTGAATTCCATACATTGGAACGCGCTGCTGAAGATAAAAATCGGCAAGATTGATGCCGCGGATCGCAAGATATGGCACGTTATACCTCCTTTTCACCGACAGAACTTGCACACGTCGTCGCACAATACCCGATCGGCACATCACTGAAACTTGAAGAGATTCCAGGCGGGTTCGGGAATAGCAACTTCAAACTAACAACTACAGAGGGCGAGTTCTTGCTGAAAGTTTGTGATGAGAAAGACACTGCAGAACTCAACATGCAAATCTTGCTTTTGCAGCATCTCCATCAGCACGCCTATCCGACGGTATACCCGATTCTAACGAAGGACCAGAATCATTTAATTCATGAAACGTTTGGCAGCGTGATGATTTATCCCTTTTTGCAAGGGACACAGCCGCAACCGTCAGCGAATATACTGACACAACTCGGTGAGGCGTTGGCGAAACTGCACCGTATTCCACCCATTACGGGGATACCCAGTTTTGCGATGGGAATATCACAGATGCGACCTTTCCTCCAAGAGGTGCAAGATACAGAATTTGCCCTGCACCCGTTTGTCGAATTGCTAAAGTCGCAATTGGCAGCACTGGAACCGCCCCTCAATGCTCCACTCCCGATGGGACTTCTCCACGGAGACCTTTTTTTAGACAATACACTCTTCGAGGGGGAAGAGATGGTGGCAATCCTTGATTTTGAGGAAGGCTGTTATGATACGCTGCTTATCGATGTCGGTATGACAATCATCGGGTGTTGTTATACAACAGAGCACCAACTGAATTTAGAGGCTGTCAAGCGATTTCTGGATGCTTATAATATAGTGCGTCCGTTGACGGAAAACGAATGGAAACATTTGGATTGCTTTGTTCACTACGCCGCGCTTTCAATCGCGTTTTGGCGATTTAGACAATTTAACATCCGTCGCCCAGACGCTCACCGCGCAAATACCTATCAGGAAATGATTACCCGTAGTGCTCAATTTAAAGGAACGCACGTCAAAGCCTAAGTGTCTGAAGTGCCTCTGCAAGGTAAAATTAAAAAATGTCTTTAATACGATTAGAAAACGTTACGAAACTCTACGATCCAGACTTGATTTTGGACGATATTTCGGTCTCAATTGAGCACGGCGACAGAATTGGATTAATTGGCCGTAACGGAACTGGAAAAACAACGTTAATTAAAATTATTAACGGTATGCTTGCCAATTTTAAAGGCAAAGTTGTATCCGCAAAGGGGGTACGCATCGGGTATCTCAGTCAAGAACCGGATCTGGCACGCGATTGTACGTTAAGACAGGAAATGCTCAAGGTTTTTGAAAAAAGGCGTACGCTTGAAGACAAGATGCTCCTTTTAGCCGAGGAGATGGAGACAGTGGAATCACCCCATCTCTTAGAAGAGTATGCCCGGATTCAGGAACAGCATGAACGGCTCGGCGGTTACGATTATGAACATCAGGTTAACCGAATCCTCGGTGGCTTAGGTTTCCCTGAGCAGGACTTCAATCTCCCCATTCGCGTTCTGAGCGGCGGTCAGAAGAGCCGAGCAACACTTGCAAAATTACTCCTCGAAGAACCGGACCTGCTGCTTTTTGACGAGCCGACGAACCACCTTGATATTAAAGGGATTGAATGGCTTGAAAATTACCTTAATATAGAATACAATGGCGCAGTCCTTGTTGTCTCTCACGACCGGTATTTTTTAGATAAGGTGGTCCGTAAGGTTTGGGAACTCGAAAGTCATAAGATAAAAATCTATCGTGGTAACTACGCCAAGTACGTTGAAATTAAAAGTGTTGAAAAATTAGTCAGCGCGCGAGAATTCAAAAAACAACAGGCAATGATCGCGCACGATGAGGATTTTATCCGTCGTAATATTGCAGGACAGCGGACTCGAGAAGCACAAGGTAGGCAAAAAAAATTAGATCGTTTAGAACGCATCGAAAAACCGAAACCGGACGCGCCAACACTTAAACTTAATTTTACCCCTGAAACCCGCGGCGGGAACGATATTCTCCGATGCAAAAACGTCGGCAAAGCCTTTGGGGACAAGGCGATATTCACGAATCTAAATTTTGAAGTGTACCGCCGTGACATCGTCGGCATTATCGGCGCAAACGGGACCGGAAAAACAACATTTTTCCGCATGATTTTAGGGGAAGAGTCCGCTACAGAAGGCGAAATATGGGTAGGTCCAACCCTCAAGTTTGGATACTATACGCAAGAATTGGAGGGACTCAATCCAGATAATGAAATTATTAACGAAATTTGGGAACTTCGACCCCGACAGACCCAAGGTGAGATACGCAGTTTCTTAGGCAAATTTCTATTTTCCGGTGATGATGTGTTCAAACGGGTCGGGAACCTGAGCGGTGGTGAGCAGAGCCGTGTGCAACTCGCCAAGTTGCTATTAGCAAACGCAAATGTGTTGTTACTTGATGAGCCGACGAACCATCTTGATATACCAGCACGTGAAGCGTTAGAAGCAGCACTCGCGGAATATCCAGCAACACTTTTTATTATTTCTCACGATCGCTACCTCTTGAACAATCTTGCGACAAAACTATTAATTTTCGATGGCACACCCAGTGGGACTGCGACCCTTTTTGAAGGGAACTATGCCGAATACGTAGCGGCTCAAGCAGAACACCCAAAAAACACACAATCCCCCGAC
>RKRO01000554.1 GCA_007571355.1 Candidatus Poribacteria bacterium
ACACGCTATGGCATATCTTGATGGGAGGCAGACAAATGACTGACCAAGAGATGAGAGCAGCAATGGAACGTGCTGATGGGATCGTGGCAAAAATGCGGTCACTGGTCACTTTGGAAGACAAAGTCCTGGCGGCGAGAGAGTCCCTGCGCGAACTTTCTGCTACAAATGGTGCTTCAGCACCCGCAGCACGTCTACAAGAAGACTTGGCAGAATTGGAATCACAGTTAAAAGAACGTGTTACGGAGTTGAACACTATTACAGAAGAACTCCAACTCACAACACCTTGTTTCAGAGCTTACGTCTTACCGCAAATGAGTGAGATTATGGGAACGCCCAAAGCCTGTGATACAGCAGAGCGAGCTGAACTTGCAGGACTCATAACTGCACTCACAGACGAGGCCACTGAGACCACTGATCAATTAGAACAAGCGATTATCGAGCGACTCAAGAACAATCTTGAACGTACATTTCGTACGACTCGCCCGTAAGTGCTTGGAAATATCCATATTTTATGGCGCAGTGGGCAGCCCCGCTGCGCCTTATCGTTATTCATCCGCATCGTCTATGTTTGCATACGCCCTAAGGGTCCGGCGATCTACCCCTAAAGCCTCTGCTGCGTGTGTTATCGTCCCGTGTTTTTCTATGAGGTGCTGAGCAACCTTTGCGAGAATTTGGTCCCGATCAAGACCACTTATCCGGATCGTATCCGCTTGTCCACCGAGAAGATCAGATAAGTGCAACGATGCCTCTTGAATAATGGACTGCTGCTTTTTCTCAGGGAGCCGCCGCCAAACAACATTCGGAACCCCCGCGAAAATTAAGACAAACTCCGTTACCGATATCTGCCTCAGGATATGATGCACCTCCGCTGGGATAGCAAAATCTGCGCCGGAATCTGATGGACTTTCAAAAGTCTCTACCTGCGGCGTGAGGGTAATACTGGCGGGGAGATCGTTGAATCCAATTTCATCTGTCTCCGTTAGAATTACAGCTCTTTCTATGGTCCGCTTGAGTTGACGAATATTGCCCGGCCAAGGTGCCTCTTCGAGAAAAGTGCGGACCCTATCCGAAGTGATCACAACATTTTTGCGATATTGCGCGTTGGCTTCAGCGATAAACGCGTCTACTAAAGGGTGGATATCTTCGCGGTGCTCCCGCAGCGGCGGGACATGAATCCGGAAGGTTTGCAGCCGGTAGTAAAGATCCTCTCTGAATTCTTGATTTTCCACTTCATGTTCGAGGTTCTTGTTGGTCGCAGCGATAATACAAGTATCTGTTTTGATGGCCTTATTGCTACCGAGTCTTGTGAACTCCTGTTTCTCTAACAATCGAAGAAACTTCGGTTGCACCTCTATATGCATGTCCCCGATCTCGTCTAAGAAGAGTGTGCCCGTATCCGCGTATTCAAACACACCTTTTCGTTGATGCGTTGCCCCAGTAAACGCCCCTCTCTCGTGACCGAAAATTTCACTGTTTAAAAGACCGTTATTCGGGAATGTACTGCAGTTGACGATGATGAACGGTTTGTTCCGGCGCGGACTCTTTTTGTATATTTCCTGTGCTATAATTTCCTTACCGACCCCGGTTTCCCCCGTAATAAGGATAGGGACTTCCATTGCTGCAAACCGATCGACCTTTTTATAAACTGCCTGCATCGATGCTGAAGGCAGCCTCAGCGGTAGCACGCCATTCTCTATATCTTTCATACCTTGACGATACCTCTTCTGTCGGAACGACTTTCCGGTCGCGAGTTTTCAAACAAAAGTATAAACGGAATTGAAATCGCCCTGCCACAATTATCGTGAAATTCGAAAATCAATGCCCACTTTTATGAGGATACCCCCCCCGAAGAAACACTTTCTTCGCGTTGGATTTTAGCGTTTGCAAAAACACCCCGCCCGCAAGCAGAGGGAATTTTCGTGTTCGTATTCGTAGGGGCGAGGTTGCCTCGCCCGCTTCTCTATACATGCATGCACACCCTAACAGGTTATGCTACCCCCCTACCCCCCGCAAGCAGAGGGAAGTACCCCTCTCACATTTTGTTCGGCGATGTAACACAAAAAGCCGCGATGCAGTGCCTTGTCCGTAACAAAGACAGCACGCGGACATGAAAGGTTTCTATAGACGGAACGTCCTTGTGAAGTAAAATACTTAATTTTTGTTAAGTAGATGGGGGGGGGTAAAGGGTGATCGTGAACAGCATAAGGCATATCGCACACCGCGAATACCCAGACACCTGCCCGTACGTTCAAGCCTTTGATTCTTGATCCGCGCAGTGAAAATCGATTTCTGTTTTCCATCCACTCTGTCTCCTCCGACTTTATTCCTCTTATGAAAAGGAAACCTTGAACAAAAATTGACGAGAAACTGCCGAAAACGAAATGTCTCTACGTTATAATACAACAATCGAGCAATTTTTGTCTATACAATTTTTGTAATCGAGCAATTTTTGTCTATACAATTTTTGTCTATACAATTTTTGCACACCTCACTTTTTGTATTTTCGAGTTTTGCTTTTAATGCCGTTTCCCCACTGAGAAGGGGGATAAAGCGGGGGTTGGGCGGGTTAAAGGGGCTCATTCATTCTAAACTGTACGATAGATGTATGCGCGAATTTGGCTTTGGCATGAAATTTGCTTTAACTACTACAAGTGAGCAATTTTTGCACATTTGCTTTAACTGCTACAAGTGAGCAATTTTTGCACACCCGTTTAGAAAAGAATGCTAACAAGGGACACCCGTGATTTAAGACTGGCCCCACCTCACAAATTTCGGACAAAGCGAGTGCGGTTTGGGTACAATCTCCCTTCGCGAGGTGAACCGTTGAAATTTAAGCATTGTTTCTGATTCTGATTTGAAGGGCTATCGCCGTTGTTTATTGATTCCTTGGAGCGATGCCAACCGCGATGCCTTATGTTTTACACAACCAAACCAGCTGCTTGAGCGGAACATCGCAATAGTTTCTGCTCAAGCACGTTTTACACACAGAGAGGTTTCCAATGCAAAAATACAGATACATAACCCTTCTGGCACTCATCGCCTGCGCGGTCTACTTCACAGGTTGCGAACGGATACCGACAATGATGGATCCGCTTCTTCCAGACGCGGAGGAGGTGGAACCACCAGAGCCGACAGAAATGCCAGAAGAAATGATGGAGATGCCAGCCCTTAAAGTAGAGGTTCGGAAACTTTATTGGGGCGACATCGGCACGGATACCATCTCACGCGCAGACCCAGACGGTTCAAACATTGAGACCCTTATTAGCGGCGTACAACCATGGAGTTTAGCCTTAGACATTGAAGGCGGCAAAATCTATTGGGTGAGCCTTTTCGATAACTACATTGGCAGGGCAAACCTGGATGGATCCGGTGTTGAAACGCTCATCACAAGTGGCGGCGAGGGGCTCGGTTTGGATTTGGAAGCAGGCAAACTATACTGGGCAGGTGGAGGCGGAATCCACCGGATGAATTTGGACGGGACAGGCGTTGAAACCCTCATCCCAGGATTGCTTAAACCCGATAGTATGGCACTTGATCTCGTAAATCGTAAAGTCTACTGGACAGACTCCAGTGATGGGACAATCTCGCGCGCAGAACTTGATGGTTCAAATGTTGAGCTCCTTGTTACCGAGTTAAGCCACCCACAAGGCCTTAACTTGGATGTAGAAAGCGGCAAGATGTACTGGAGCAATTGGAGTCCAATAGACAAAATCCAGCGCGCCAATCTTGATGGCTCAAACATTGAAGACCTCGCGCCTGGGCAAGGTGGATTAGAGGGGATTGCATTAGACTTTAACACGGGAAAGATGTACTGGACAGATAACACTGTAATCCGCCGATCCAACTTTGACGGTTCAAACGTTGAAGATATTGTCACCACGGGATTAAGCTGGTCAATATCCATCGTTTTGGATATTCAAACCGTCAACGAATGAATAACGTAGAAACGGGTGTGTAAGTATCGTAAAGCCCATCATGATTGAAACACATCACGTCGAAGCGATGCCCCTCCGGTTGGTTCCCTCCTGATAAGGGGCGGAGGGGCTTCATATCCGCTCTTTTCCCCTCTGATAAGGGGGATTGTCTTCGGACAAGTGTGCATTTATGTTCGGATGTTACGATAACTGTAGGGACAAGTCTTGTACCTGCGCAGAAACCCTCAACCTGGGCACCCACAAGGGGTGCCCTACAAAGTCGTGTTATTTTTTGAGGGGTGGTATCAAGTGCCCCAGAAATATCAAACTGAAAATTACAAATAAAGGAGTTTTTTGAAATGTTCAAAAATGTTCAAACCCAATTTTTGATTGTTTTGCTTGGATGTATCCTTTCATTCGCCAGTTGCAAGCGGATGGAGCGAGTGCTCACACCGGTCATGCCGGAACCAGAACCCACAGAAGTTGTGGAACCGCCAGAAATGGTAGAAACGGTAGAGCCACCCGTTGAGATGATGCCAGTGAATGAAGGCATCGGTATCTTTGAAACCAACGTGATGCCCGGACACGGATTGCTTACTGAGGCTTATTATCCAGGTGTTAAACTCTCACAGATACCTGACTTTGAAACGTTAACACCTTTCCGAACCTTTCTGGTAGCCAACATAGATGTTCCTGCGCGAAATTATACGGAGGGCTTCCCGGCACTGGGTGTAGATGTATTAGAAGATTTTGCCATCCGCTTGCGTGGAAAGCTGAAGATTGAAACAGCCGGCACCTATAACTTTACGCTGAGTTCCGATGACGGTTCCAAATTATACATTGATGGAAATCTGGTGATAGACCACGACGGACTGCACGGCATGAGTAATAAATCAGGGAGTGTGACCCTCTCAGCAGGATTGCATCCCGTAGAGGTTCAGTATTTTCAGGGACCGCGCGTGACAATAGGTTTGCAATGGTTCTGGCAGCCCCCGGATGGGACAGAAGAGATTGTGCCGCCAGAAGTGCTCTATCCCCCGGACACGCCCGTTATGGAAACACCGGTGATGGAAGAGGCACCAATAATGTCTGCTGATCCAGAACTCCACCTTACAGTCGGGAAGATATATTGGACGCAGACGAATGGCGTTCTCCGTCGAGCTAATCCGGACGGTTCAAACCTTGAAGATGTCGTTACAGAGCTGGGTTATGCAAGTGGGCTTGCTGTAGACCGCACCGCTGGCAAAGTATATTGGGTAGATCATGCCTTAAATGGCATCCAACGCGCGAACCTTGATGGTTCCAACATTGAAAACCTTGTCTCTGCTCCTGATACACAGAGCCCTGCGGATCTGGCCTTGGCTTTGGACGTTAACGGCGGTAAGATGTACTGGACAGGACATGCAATGACGAGTGTTCGACGTGCTAATCTTGACGGTTCAAATGTCGAAGACTTCATCACGGGTTTGACAAACCCAAATTCTGTTATTTTGGACGTTCCAAGGGGCAAGATCTATTGGACAAGCGGAAACTCAGTCCATCGTGCCAATCTTGACCTCTCAGACACCGAAGAAATACTTACTGATTTCGCATACCACATGGCTATTCACGCAGAGCAAGAGCAGGTATATTGGACAAGGGGTGGTCAGGTCCGACGTGCTAATCTGGATGGATCTGGCGAGGAAATCCTTATCACTGGATTAGGTCAACTTGGCGGTATTGAGTTGGACACGCTTGGTGGCAAGATGTATTGGAGAGATTGGTCTACAGATAAAATTCAGCGTGCCAACATAGACGGTTCAAACCTTGAAGATGTCGTTACAGGCGTGCACAATCCAGATTTCATCAGTTTTCTGTATGATTACCAATAGGTAATTCTAATTCCCCAGGCCCGGTAGGTTCGGTTTTCGAACCTACCGTGAGAACATTATAGGAGAGGTTTGAAACCCCGACCTATCGTAGGCGGGGTTTCATACCTCTTCCCCTCCTCCTGCTTGCGGGGGGGGTTAGGGGGTATCATAACCTGTTAGGTTGTGCCTATAGAAACGTGCGAGATAACCTCACCCCTCCGAAAACCAAAATTCCCTCTGATAAGGGGGGGGTAGGGGTTGTCTTCGTCCAAGTTGATGCGGAAGCGCTGCCCCTCTTGTTCCCCCCTGACAAGGGGGGGCAGGGGGGTTGTCTTCGTAAAAATGGGCATCTATTTTCGGATGCTTGTGTTAAGTTTTCAAACGGCATGTGTTCTGTCGGGTTTCGCTGCCGCTCTACCCGACCTACGCTACTCAGCAGATAGAAACAAGTCCCCTGCTTGCGGGGAGGTAGCATAACCTGTTAGGTTGTGCATGTGTGGGGTGAAACGGGCGAGGCAACCTCACCCCTACGAATACCCAAATTCCCCCTGCTTGGGGGAGGTAGAGGGGTATTGGGCGTAATTTAAACATAAGTAGAAACTTGGGGGACTGCATGAAATATCATTCCATAAAACTTTTGCTATTGGCAAGTTGGCTCGTATGTGGAACCGGTGCTATGTTTCCAATAAATGCACAAGAACCAGCTATTCCCGAAACCCAACCAGTCCTTAAAGCAAGATTAACCGAAATCCTGCAGGACATCGGGCACCGTGCAACGCAACACCCGGGGCCCCTCAAAGCGGAAGCGGTCCTCGTGGTGGCTGGGTCGCTACAGATGGTACCCCAGGTTCAGGGAATACAACGGTAATTCAGTCACCTTCTAACTGCACTTGCGGCAAAGACGTTAGAC